>CAZBVD010000104.1:0-6449 GCA_964495235.1 uncultured Dysgonomonadaceae bacterium
TTTGATACATTAAATCTTTGCGAGCGAAAAAGGCAATATAAGATATAGGGGGGACAAAAGAGGGCTAGGGTGAGGTATCATTTTAAGTAAGTAAAGAATTAAAACTATTTCACTTATTGGGGTTTAATTTATATATTTGTGGGGAATGTAAGGTGTCAAGGCTTTTTGATACTAATTGATGTTACCTTAATTTGAACAGTTATAAACATATGGCGTCAAGAGAAGTGATGGGTAAAATAAATCAACTAATTGATGGGTCTTTCTTTGTCATGGACAATAGCAAGAAAGGCAGTGCTATTAAAGATGTTAATTTTCTAAAGTCACGAATTAATCATTCTAGATTAATCAATGAAATAGATAAAGATATTAATGTATTGTATGCTACTGGAAAATTTGATAATCTGAGTAATATTAGAGATATATTGTATATAAACTTGAACAAATGGATATTATCATATAATACTGCTTCATCTATAATGAAAGATGAGTATAAGAAAATGCTTGATATTAAAAGCCATGCCATTAAAACTGTTTTAGATATAATAAATAGTCTATTAGACCCTGAAAGATATCCTGTTACACTTTCTTATGAATCTATAAATCGATTAAAAGAACAACATCAACATAATAAAAAAGAAATTATAAATAGCATCCCCAATTTATTCCAATTTATAGAATACTTGCATTCAAACATTAATCATTTTAATGACTGGGCAAAGTGGATACCTATATTTACAGGAGAACAAACAGAAATTGATGAGTCAGATGAAGAATTTTACAAATCGAAAGTCGAAAACCATTCCTCAAAGCTCACTACCGGTAAAATTAGAATTTTAACTCGTATTTGGCTCATCATCCCTTTTAGGGAAAAAGTTAGGAATTTGGATATAGCTGATTTAGATAGAAAACAATATAATTTTATTCATAACAAGTACAATCAAGCTGCTACTGCTTTAATATATAAAGTTAAGGAAGACAAGAGCTACATAAGCAAGATACACAAGATATATGGACTATACTTTGGATTTAAACGTAAAATAGACCCTAGATTTACTAGATTGTATCCTCTGTTATTTGCAACTTTAGACAATGTTATAAAGTCTATGAGGAGTATTCGTTATGTTCAAGCTGGCAGATTAATTCCAGAAGTAGAGTTTGTTGAATTTGAAACAAAATCTGATAACACCACTGTAATTGTTGCAGAAAAACCTAGTGACAGCAACACAAAAGAAACACTTCAATTAAAACCACTATTCAATTTTATAGATTTTCTACATGCTAATATTGATAATTTTAATCAGTATAACGGGGTCATATTAGAGTTAAATAAAGAACTAAATAAATTTTATCAATTAGGGACTCACTTTACTGAAGTAAAAGAAAAGAAAGCTCGTCAAAAGAAAATTGACGGAATGTGGGATATTATTTTTACGAATATTGTAGACCCAATAAAGGATAAAGTTGCTGAGCTTACTCTTTTTGACTGGCAAGCTCCTGAAACATTATCAAATAATCACATGCCTCTAGTATTAAGATTGAGCGAGAATTGTGATGGCAAAGATGTAGAAGTAATATTAAAAGCAAAGAGACAATACATTGAATTTACAAATGAAATAAGCTCTTGTGTTATTGAACAGAACGAAAGAATGTTTAAATATCTGAACGAAGTGATGTCAGTAATTGCTAAAGATTTTGAGACGGAAGGTGATATGTCAATTAAGCATGATGAGGTGAGGCGAGTTGAAACTTTCGGAGAGCTAGTTGAGGGCTTTAATTCAGAGAAGAAGGTTTCGCTTCCTTTGTTTCCTATTCACTCCAATTCTACAGATATATATTCTTCACCAATTCTTCCAAGTTGTGACACTACAAGTGACAACGTTTTGGAGGTAGATTATGATAAGATTACTATATCTATAATACGTTATAGAGACAATCCTATAACAATGAAGAAGCTTTGCAAAAAACAGTGTGACTTAGCAAGGGATGAATTTAATGTTTCAGAAGAGAATTTTTATAAGCACTTTTTCAAATTCACAACTGAGAAAAAACAGTTGCTGAAAAACCAACATGAAACAATTAGAACCCTTCGACCAGGCTCTATGCTTGCAATTAAGAGTGGTCTTGATGATTATGAGGCTATTGAATTGCTAGAGCAAATTATAAATGAATTGCGATTTGAAGAGGGCAGACAAGAAACTGAAAGTTTAATGGCACTCAACAATAACACTAAATTGCCCGAAAGCATAAAAAACTTGTTTTACCTTGTAGGGTTTATAAGTGCAAATATCTCTCATTTTAAAAAATACAATAAAACTTTAAAAGAATTAGACCAACTAGAGTTGGAGAAAAAGCACTTAGGTAAAATAGAGAACTATCAAGACAAAATGCGAGAGTTGGAAATTGAAAAGAGAGCAGAGGAAAAGAGAGTTGATATATATTTAAATATAACTGGACCTATAAGAACTAAAGCTGAGAGTTTGGAAATTATTACCAACTCTACGGTCGACATTGTGTGGTATGCAAGTTTTGAAGGAATAGAAGAATTAAAAAACAATCCGCCTGTAGATGATATTTGGCTTATTCAATATTTTGAAGAGAAATATATTAATTATAAAAGAGAAATAAACATTGATAGCTTCTTCTCTCAGTTTTTTAGTGATTTAGATAAAACTTTGATGTATCTGTTTTCTTTTTTTAGTGATAAGAAAGAAAAGGAGAAACCATTTGAGCCAATACAAATTGAAGAGACTGTGAATCAAATAAGTATAGATAACACCATAGACATTAATTTCGAAGCCATTTTTGAAATAGCTCTTACCTACGCTGACGATCCTGCAGAAATGAGAGAGTTTTGTATTAGGGAGCAAAAGAAAGCAGACAGAGATTACTTTTATAAGAAAAGCACTTTTTATAAGGGCCTCTTAAAAGTTGTAGCCAAAGAAAACGAACGGGCAAAGCCTAATCCAAATCCTCAACCAGCAACAATGCGTATAGGGACTATGTTTATTGTTGGCTCTGGTGGAAGCCCTTATAAATACAGTAGCATTGAATTGCTAGAGCAAATTGTGAGTGAATTGCTCTACGAAGATAAGGCCCTAAAAGGAGAGTTGGCTAGTCATGAGAAAAGTGAAGGGGAGACTATATTACAACCTTCCCATATTCCTGAACCTGCAAAAATGTTTAAAACCACAGAAAATAAACCAAAATATAGGAAAAATGAAAAGAAATTTAAGGAAAGAGTGATTGATAGCGAGTTATTGGGGCAGTATTTCAAAAGTAGCTTTCATGGAATGGGTGACAGTCAAATCAACTACTTTTCGATGCTAGTTAATGAACTAAAGACGAAAAGAACGGGTAAGCAATTTGGGGAAATTGCACTATTGATTTATAATAGTGAGCACGTTAACAACCGTATGCCGAGAGAGTTTAACAAATGGTTCATTATATTTTGCGAATGTATAGATATTAAAAAACCAACTTATAAAAGAGGAGTGCTTGAAAACCCATCCTATAATCTAAAGCAGTTGTTTAATTATCTATAAAAGTTCCCTTTTCTATTCCCTCTTTGTTCCCTTTTATTATTCCCTGTGTTTATTTTAAGCATCTGTTAATCAGATGCTTTTCTTTGCTTATAAAGTTCCCTTTTCCAGCATCGCTACACTATTGCATAATTTTGAAGTGTGAAAAACAAAAGACCTGTGCTAGTCTTTTGGAAGCGGGCGGGATTTGCACTCCTAGAACGTTCACATTATTTTTTACATTTTAAAATATAATGAAAAATAATAATTTTTCAACCGAAAGCATTGGTAGTCCCAATGACTTTCAAATCACAGATGGCGACTCCCTAAACAACGACGTATTAACCCCCACGGGCACAAATACACCAGAGGCCCTACCCGAACCCAGTTTAAGTGAGATTTTAGCATCAATAAAAATTGACCCTACTGCCGAGTTGATTCCGCCAGAAGTGGCGTGGGAACAAATTGCAAACTATGGCGATAATGCTACAATAGGCACATTGGGCAACATATCTATGGTGTATGGCAAGGCAAAGAGTAGAAAATCTTTCTTTATAAACATGATGGTGGCCACGTTACTTACAGGTAGCGAGTTTAAAGGGTTTAAGGGTTGCTTGCCAGAAAACAAAAGTCGTGTTTTGTATTTCGATACAGAGCAAGGCACATATCATGTGCAACTTGCCGTGAGTCGTATATGTCAGCAACTTGGCAATCCTAATCCTGCAAACTTAACAGTATATGCTTTGCGAAAATTTAAGCCTGCTGAAAGAGTAGCTCTTATTAATGAAGCTATTGAAAAAACTCCCAATGTGGGCTTTGTAGTAATTGATGGTATAAGAGACCTTGTAACATCTATAAATGACGAAGACCAAGCTACCGAAATTACTAGTCACCTTATGAAATGGAGCGAAGAGCACCAAATACATATTGCGTGTGTATTGCATCAAAACAAAAATGACTTGAATGCAAGGGGACACCTGGGCACAGAACTAACAAATAAAAGCGAAACGGTGCTATCTGTTGCAATTGACACAGCAGATAAAGCAGTATCTATTGTTGAAGCTGACTATTGCAGAAATATTGCGCCGGAGTTGTTTGCTTTTGAAGTGATTGACAATCTTCCTGAAGTTGTAGACAGTTACAAATATGATAAAGGCACAAAGAAGCAGAAGTTTGATCTGTTCAATTTATGCGACAAACAAAAGAATGAGCTGCTGGATATTGCTTTTCAACAAAATAGCAAAATAGGATACTCTGAATTAGTTTCGCAAATAAAAATTGCAACTCAAAAACTTTATTCAGTTAAAGTGGGCACTGTTAGGACAAAAGACTTTCTTACTTATTGCAAAAATAACGACCTAATATTTCAAGAAAAAGATAGAGCTCCTTACACAAGAACAGATAGCAATGAAAAGCTTTTTTAAAGTATAATTGCACTATAGGTATAGGTTGGGCCTACTATATAGGCCCTATACCTTATACCGATAGCGTATAGCGATGGTACAAACCACCTATACCTACACCTATACCGATGCTATGCAAACACAATTGAGTACAAGCTTTAAGATGGTTCAGGCATAGTATACCGATAGTAAAACAAAACATCAAAATCATATGGTATGGGCAGTGTAAAATATTTGACCTGCCCATACCTTAAAATCATCACAAATATGATAGTAAGTATATACAAAAACGTAGCCGATACAGCGGGCACAAACGTAGATTTATTTACAGTATTAACAACTGGCAAGTGGCAACATCTTACCGAGAAAGTAAGAGCCGAGAAAGATAAAAAGAAGCGTGATAAATTAAAACAGCAACTATTGCCTGCATTCACTCCATCGGGCGTATTTAAAGAGCATGAACGCAACGATGAGGGACTGGTAAAACACAGTGGCTATATGTGCATAGATATTGATGGAGACGACAACTCCAATATCAGCAATTGGCAGTCTGTTGTGTTTGAGTTGGGTAAGTTGCCTCAAATAGCTTTTGCTGGTCTTAGCGCATCGGGCAATGGGGTGTTTGCAATAATACCAATTAAATACCCTGACCAACACAAGCAGCACTTTAAGGCTTTTCAAGAAAGCTTTGCAAAAAGAGGACTGGTAATAGATCCAAAATGTGGCAATTTGTCGCGCCTAAGATTTTATAGTTATAATGAGCACTATTACATCAACAGAAATGCAGAGCCATACATACATCTTTTTTCCGAAACTCCTAAACCCAAACAGACGTGCGCTCCCTATTCAACCATTATTCAATCTGATGAGAACGATGTGGATGCATTGGTAAGGGAGATTGTTGCAAGAGGTATAAATATTGTGCCCCATTATGATTCTTGGTTCAATGTTGGGTCGGCACTTTCAAACGTAGCCAATGGTCGCGAACTATTTCACCGAATAAGTCAGGTTGACGCCAGCAAATACAATTATAAAAGGTGCGATAAGCAGTTTGATAAGTTGAAGCCAGGCAAAGGCATTTCTATCAACACGCTATTCCATATTGCAAAAAACAGAGGTGTTACTTTAAAAAGAAGCCAAAACGCCTCTTCTTTTTCTGATTGGAATAAACCAAAAGGAGTGGTCATGCATCCAAACCAACCACTACAGAAAGTTGTAGAGCCTAAGCCCAAAGACAAGACTTTGATTTGCTATGTAGACAAAGATGGCAAGCTATATATCTCCAATCCTAATGGCGATGACACTTTTTCTGTTCACAATAGCGTGGAGCGCTACAAAAGTGGAAAGGGGTTGCCTGCAATTATTGATAAAGAAGAGATTGATACATCAGAAATGGAAAAACTTCATATTAATTTAAGAACATTATCAATAACTCCTGTATAACCACCCAAAACTACCCAAAAAAGTGTCCCCAAACAAATACACCGCCGTGTTTGCAACAAACAAGAGATGAAAATCCCAAACCCCA
>CAZBVD010000105.1:0-6405 GCA_964495235.1 uncultured Dysgonomonadaceae bacterium
AGAAGTTCATAACACGATGCACAGCCATGTTTTTCTCTGCAGAGGTGCAGAAAACAGGGAATAGGTCGCGATTAATCATTCCTTTTTGAATACCATCGCGCATTTCTTCTTCTGTAAGTGTGCCTTTGTCGAAATACTTCTCCATTAAGTCTTCATCATTTTCAGCAGCTGCTTCCAATAGGGCTTGGTAATATTCTTCGGCTCTTTCTTTTTCGCTTTCCGGAATCTCTAACACATCGGGAGCAGTAGCTCCAGGAGCCCATTTATACATTTTGCGTTTCAGAACATCAATGATAGCGTCAAAAGAAGTGCCGCTTGTAATAGGATATTGTACTGGTACAACTTTATTGCCGTATATTTCTTTTAAGTTAGTTAGTGTGTTCTCGTAGTCGGCTTTTTCGTGGTCTATTTGGTTAACTACAAATAGTACAGGAGCGTTGAGTTTTTCGGTATATCTAAACTGATTCATTGTCCCAACTTCTACACCACTTGGAGCATCAATCAGCATTAAGGCCATATCTGATACATTCAGAGCTGAAATGACGCCACCTATAAAGTCATCTGACCCAGGACAATCTATAAAGTTCATTTTTTTGTCTTTCCATTCAATGGAAAGTAGTGTTGAAAACACAGAGTATCCGTATTCTTTTTCTACAGGATTATAGTCACTAACTGTGTTTCCGGCATCAATAGTGCCTCGTCGTTTTATAAGACCACTCTCGAAAAGGATTGCCTCTGCGAAAGTGGTCTTACCTGTTCCTGAACTGCCAAGGATGGCAATATTCTTAACTTCATTGGTTTTATAGACTTTCATGTGTAAAGAATTTATATAATTAAAATCTTGAAACTACATATTGAAAAGACTTTGCTTTAAGCAAAGCCTTTATTTTATGCATGCGCAAGTTATTAAAAACAATTGGAAACCCTGCTTTAGCAATATATGTTATAAAACATTGTTATAAAACATTTAATTCATTTAAAGTGAATCTCAATAAAATTGAATATTCAATGAAACATTTATATCAAACTGTTTGTTTAAGTTGAAGCTAAAGAAGGGCTAAACATATTTATCCTCATATTAAACAATAGTTCATGAAGCAGTTTTATAAACATTCAATTAAAGAAATAGAGAATGAAATGGGCGTCTTGCTAGATAAAGGCTTATCGTCCAGTGATGTTGAGAAACGACTGGCAACGTATGGTAAAAACCGCTTGACGTCAAAGAAGAAAAAGTCCTTGTTGGCAATGTTCTTCGATCAGTTCAAGAGCTTCATGGTGGTAATATTGTTAGTGGCTGCATCCGTGTCAGGTGTTATAGGTGTTCTTCATGGCGAAGGATTGCTCGATACTTATATTATATTAGGAATTCTGTTGCTTAATGCCATTATTGGCGTGGTACAAGAGAGAAATGCAGAATCTTCGCTTGAGGCTCTAAATAAGATGAGTTCGCCACACTCTAAAGTACTCAGAAATGGGGAGGTCTCGGAGATATCTGCTGTTGATATTGTTCCTGGTGACGTTGTGATATTAGATACTGGCGATATCATTCCTGCCGACCTCCGATTGATAGAAACCATCAACCTTAAAATACAAGAGTCAGCACTAACAGGTGAATCTGTCCCTGTAATTAAGCATATAGACACATTAGAGGGAGAAGATATTTCTTTGGGCGATAGAGAGAATATGGCATTCTCAACAGGAATGGTTACTTATGGCAGAGGACGAGGCATTGTAGTTGCAACTGCAATGAAAACCGAAGTGGGTAAAATTGCAGACATGCTTCAGCATACCGAGTCGACTGAGACACCCATGAAAAGACGTTTAGAGGAGTTGGGTAAAATATTGGGCTATGTAGCCCTTGCCATTTGCGCATTGATATTTGGTGTGGGCGTTTTGTATGGCAACCCCATATTAGATATGTTTATGATGGCAGTTAGTTTGGCTGTTGCTGCAATTCCTGAAGGTTTGCAAGTAATCTCAACTGTAGTATTAGCAATGGGAGTGCAACGTTTGGTTAAATCTAACGCCATTGTGCGCACATTGCCCTCAGTAGAGTCTTTGGGAAGCGCTACAGTTATCTGTTCAGATAAAACTGGCACACTCACACAAAACAAAATGACAGTTGTGCAAGGTTGGACAACTGGTGGAGATATTGACTACAAGAGCGACTCACAATCAAAAGATTCTTTCGAAGCGATGACTGAAGAAGAAAGAACGCTACTGATGGGCGGCCTTCTTTGCACCGATGCTCATTTGAAAATATTGCCCGATGGCACAGCTGAGAATAGTGGCGACCCAACGGAAACAGCCATTGTGGATGTTGCTTTGCAATATGGAGTAAACAAGAACGAGGTGGAAGATAAATACCAACGTGTGAGCGAAGTGCCATTCGATTCTGAAAGGAAAAGAATGACTACTATCAATAAGAAAGCAGACGGCACACTTATCGTAAACGTAAAAGGAGGCTTGGATGAGGTGTTGAGTGTTACCAAAAATATACTTGTGGATGGTACAGTTCGACTTATCACCGATGAGGAGATTGAGAACATTAAAGAACAAAACAACCAAATGGCTCAAAATGCATTGAGAGTGTTGGCTATTGCACAAAAAGAGATAAGCGATATTCCTTCTGATGTGAATGCCGAAAGTGTGGAGACCGATCTCACCTTTGTAGGATTGTTAGGAATGATAGATCCTGCTCGTCCCGAAGTGATTGAGGCAGTGAAAAAGTGTCGCACAGCAGGTATTCGCCCCATTATGATAACGGGCGATCATAAAGTAACTGCAGTTGCCATTGCTAAAGAGATTGGCATTTTTAATGAAAGTGATATAGCCTTAACGGGCTCAGAACTAGAAAAGTTAAGTGACGATGATTTGTTTAATAATGTGCACAAATACTCTGTGTATGCTCGTGTTGCACCTGAACACAAAGTGCGCATTGTGAAAGCATGGCAATCTCATGGCGAAGTTGTATCTATGACTGGCGATGGTGTGAATGATGCGCCTGCACTCAAGCAGGCTGATATTGGCACAGCCATGGGCATTGTGGGTACGGAAGTGGCTAAAGACGCTTCTGATATTATATTGACCGACGATAACTTTGCAACTATCGTTTCGGCAATTGAGGAGGGGCGTCGAATATACGATAATATATTGAAATCGATACAGTTCCTGCTTTCATCCAACGTGGGCGAGGTGTTGGTTATATTCATAGCTTCTATCTTTAATTTAGGTAATCCGTTATTACCCATTCATATCCTCTGGATAAACTTAGTTACAGACAGCTTACCTGCGCTCGCTTTAAGTGTAGATCCGGCCGAGAATGATATTATGACGCGTAATCCACGGGATGCAAAGAAAGGTTTCTTTACTAAAGGAATGACATGGCGTATTGCTTACCAAGGCGTAACTATTGGTTTGATATCTCTTGCAGCTTATTTGTTGGGGCGTTACGATGGTGGGCAACAATTGGGGCAAACCATGGCATTTGCAGTGTTGGCTTTTGCTCAGTTGTTTCATGTACGCAACTTGCATTCAAATAGATTGTCCTCATTCCGTACAAGTATATTTAAAAACAAAGCACTCATCGCTGCTGTCATTATCTCTGCAGGCATGATGTTGGCCATACTGCTTTTCCCACCATTTATGAAAGCTTTCAAATTGGTTGAGATGGATACAATACATTGGATGTATGTATTAGGGCTGTCATTAGTGCCTATTGTGGTGGTAGAGTTGTTCAAGCTGTTTAAGATTAATAGCTTTAAGGATGAGTTTTAGTTCGGAATTAAAAATTAAAAGTGAAAGATATATGCCCGAACTTACTAATTGGATACTTACAATATGAATATTTAAACACCTCCTCCGACTTGTCGATCAAGAGCTCCACGCTCCCAGAGATGACACATCATTAATTGAAACCATTCCGAGGTTCTCTGCTCATCTTTCATTACCTACCACGGATTTATATCCGTGGCTATTCGTGTTAAACCACTTTGTGGTTGAGGGCTGTCAACATATCAACTACTCCCTCCCTCATCAATCCGTTCATCTACACTATCTATGCCAACTTTCTCAATTTAAGACAAATCATCTATAACCCGCTGATAGATTTGTAGATGGGAAATAATGAAAACTGTAAAACAACATATTTAGCAATCGCATAATTAGAACTCATTAATATTACAGGTGATCTCTGACTAGCCGTCAGAAACTAAAAATTATAAAGATTTGCAAGATATGTAACAAAAAAAGGTGTCCAAATTAATGAACACCTTCCTTTTATTAAGTACATAGTTTTTTCTACTATAGCTCTTTAGTCACGTCTTGCAGGTCTTTCTAACAATACTTTGCGTGAAAGTTTGAATTTACCTGAACGAGGATCAATATCAATTAGTTTAACTGCTATTTTGTCTCCTTCTTTAAATCCAGCATCTTCTATATTCTCAATGCGTTCCCACGCAATTTCAGAAATGTGCAATAAACCATCTTTACCTGGAAGGAACTCGCAGAACAGACCATAAGGCATAACCGATCTTACTGTAGCTTCATACTCTTCGTCAACTTCAGGAATTGATACAATTCCTTTAATTATGTTCATTGCTGCATCTATAATCGATTTGCTTGATGCAGACACTTGAATGTGTCCATGGCCATCTGTTTCTTCGATTGTGATTGTAGCTCCGGTTTCTTCTTGTATTCCTTGAATAATTTTACCACCTGGTCCAATAACAGAGCCTATCAAGTCTTTTGGAATATCCATAGTTTCTATACGAGGAGCATGTTCTTTAAAGTCTGCTCTAGGTTCTGCTATAGTTTCTAGCATTTTACCTAAAATATGTAATCTACCTTCGCGAGCTTGTGTAAGCGCTTGCTCAAGAATTTCGTATGATAGACCATCTACTTTAATATCCATTTGAGCGGCTGTAATACCATCTTTAGTTCCACAAACTTTAAAGTCCATGTCGCCCAAGTGGTCTTCGTCTCCTAAGATATCAGAAAGCACTGCAAATTTCTGGCCTTTATTCTCAGAAATCAAACCCATAGCGATACCCGAAACTGGTTTCTTAATTTGTACACCAGCATCCATTAACGCAAGTGTAGAAGCACATACTGTAGCCATAGACGATGAACCATTTGATTCAAGAATGTCTGAAACTATACGTATTACATATGGATAGTTGTCAGGCAACTGTCCTTTGATGGCGCGATGAGCCAAGTTCCCGTGTCCTATTTCTCTGCGGCCTGTACCACGGTGTGCTCTAGCATCACCAGTAGAGAAGGGAGGAAAGTTGTAATGAAGCAAGAAACGCTCTTTACCTCTATTTAAAACATCGTCAACAATTTTCTCATCAAGCTTAGTTCCTAACGTAACGGTTGTAAGTGCTTGAGTCTCTCCACGTGTAAAAACAGCTGAACCGTGTGGACCGGCCAAGTAATCAATCTCCGACCAGATTGGGCGAATTTCAGTAGTAGCTCTTCCATCTAATCTTTTACCCTCGTCTAAAATAGAGCGACGCATAGCCTCTTTCTCTACTTCATGGTAGTATTTACTGATTAGAGGTGCTTTTTCGTTAAGTTCGTCTTCGTCTTCAATAGAGGCTAAGTACTCTTCCTTAATTGCCTTAAAAGATGCAATTCTTTCGTGCTTGTTAGGATTTTGAGCTGTTGCTACTTCATATGCTTTTTGGTAACATTTGTCCCAAATATCTTTGCTAAGCTCTTCATCTACATCTTCGTGTTTATATTCACGTTTTTCAACAGTGTTGCAAGCTTCCATCAGTTTGATTTGTGCTTCGCACTGACTTTTTATTGCTTCATGAGCAATTTTGATAGCTCCTAGAAACTCAGCTTCACTCACTTCATCCATCTCACCCTCTACCATCATCACATTGTCTAGAGTAGCACCTACCATAATGTCCATGTCGGCTTTTTCGTTTTCTGAAAAAGTGGGGTTTACAACAAATTTTCCATCAATACGCGAAACTCGAACTTCTGATATTGGTCCATTAAACGGGATGTCTGATACAGCTAAGGCGGCAGAAGCTGCAAGTGCTGCTAAAGCATCAGGCATATCTTCACCGTCAGAAGAATATAATGTAACATTTACGAAAACATCGGCGTGATAGTTATCAGGAAATAGAGGGCGTAGAACCCTGTCAATTAGTCTGCTAGTAAGTATTTCATGTTCAGAAGGTCTTCCTTCTCTTTTCATGAATCCGCCAGGGTATCTACCAAAAGCGGAGAATTTCTCTCTGTATTCAACCTGTAAAGGCATAAAATCAACACCAGGGCTTGCATCTTTAGCAGCAGTAACAGTAGCCAACAACATGGTGTTTCCCATTTTTAGGGTTACAGCACCATCGGCTTGTTTTGCCAACTTCCCTGTTTCGAGCGTAATTGTGCGGC
>CAZBVD010000106.1:0-6392 GCA_964495235.1 uncultured Dysgonomonadaceae bacterium
CTAAATAGTGAAGAAAAGCGTCTTTTTTGTAACCTACATCTACAAATGCAGCGTTTAGTGCGGGCATTAGTTTTTTAACTTTACCCACGTAGACATTCCCTACCGAAAAAGACTCATCTTGTGCTTCTTTTTGTAACTCTACTAGCTTTTTGTCTTCGAGTATAGCAATTGAGATCTCTTTTGGTTGTACATCTACAACTAGTTCGCTTATCACAATTCTTTGTTTTTAAATTTTCATAAATATAATTATTTATTTCTCTTCATCGGTTACTATACTTCTCACGAAGTGTTTTACCGGATACTACAGAAAGAACAAACCTAATTATTTAAAACTTAGGTTTGTTCTTTTTGTTTAGCATTAAAGAAATCAGGATAGAAAAAACTACTTCTTGTTTTTATGTCTGTTTTTTCTAAGTCTTTTCTTTCTTTTATGCAATGACATTTTTTTTCTTTTTCTTTTCTTTCCGCTTGGCATTTATTTGTTCCTTAATTTGTTATTACTAATAATTTATTTTCTTTTTGTTTGTTCCTTTACTAAACTCACAAAGGCTTTTGCAGGTTTAAAGGATGGAATATTGTGTTCTGGGATTATAATTGTAGTGTTTTTAGAAATGTTGCGAGCTGTTTTTTGTGCTCTTTTCTTTACGATAAAACTTCCAAATCCACGTAGATATACATTTTCATTATCAGCTAGTGATTCTCTTACAACGTCCATAAATGATTCCACTGTTGCTAAAACTGAGGCTTTATCTATTCCTGTGTTTTTAGCAATTTCGTTTACAATGTCTGCTTTAGTCATTTTTTATTTTTATAAATAGGTTTATTGTTACTAATTTTTTGGATTGCAAATATATAGCTTTTTTCAATAGATGGAAAATAAAAGGCCTCCAATTTTCATTATTTTTCGTAATTTAGCCGATTATTGTGCTCATTTAGTGTATCTATCAGAATTAAGTGAGTTATTGGTTATCTTCTAATTGCAAATATAAACACAGTGAATGATTTAAAACAAAAAGATATTAGTAGACTTCTCATAGACTGGTATGAAATAAATATGCGTAGACTGCCTTGGCGAGAAACTAGCGATTCATATAAAATATGGGTGTCGGAAGTTATATTACAACAAACTCGTGTTGCACAAGGTTTAGATTACTATGTAAAGTTTATCGAAAAGTTTCCTACAGTTAATGAATTAGCTGAATCGTCTGAAAATGAGATTTTAAAAGCTTGGCAAGGCTTAGGATATTATTCAAGAGCTCGTAATTTACACAAAGGTGCAAGGAGTGTGGTATCATTATACAATAGTAAGTTACCTGAAACATACAAAGATATTATCTCTATTGAGGGTATTGGAGAATATACAGCAGCTGCTATTTTATCTATTGCTTACAATAAACCCTATGCAGTTGTAGATGGTAATGTTTATAGGGTTCTCTCTCGGCTGTTTGCCATTGATATACCGATTGATTCATCTGTGGGTAAAAAACACTTTGCACAATTGGCTCAAAACCTTTTAGATACTTCAAAACCAGGAACCCATAATCAAGCAATTATGGAGTTTGGAGCGTTGTGTTGCACTCCCTCGCAGCCATTGTGTCAATCTTGTCCTCTGCTGTATTTATGTGAAGCAAGACAACTCAACATGCAATCTGAGTTTCCTGTGAAGAGCAAAAAAGTTAAAGTTAGAAACAGGTGTTTTCATTATTTTTATATTAAAGATAAAGGCTATACCTTTTTAAACAAAAGGGTAGGCGATGATATTTGGAAGAATATGTATGAATTACCTTTAATTGAAACCAAAAAAGACACAGATCTATCAGATTTGATGGATACTGTATCTTTTAAAACAATGTTTAAGGATGCTGAAATTGTCATACATTCAGTATCAAAGAAGATAAGACATATACTAACTCATCAGCATATTCATGCAAAATTCTATGTTGTTGAGATTGTGAAATCAGACATCTTCCTAGCTAAGACTTTTTTCAAAATAAATGAAAGTGACATATCTTTATATCCAATTTCACGACTTATACAAAGGTATTTAGAACATAAGTAAACGAGGTGAGTTTTATATAGATGTAAATAATTGTATATTTGAAAAAAGTTATTACTTTTGTCTTAGAGCTAATAGCGTGGTTAAACAATTTAAAAGTATAAATTATGTCTGTGAATAAAGTAATTCTATTAGGAAATGTAGGGAAAGATCCTGAAATCAAGTATTTTGATAATGACAGGGCAGTAGCGAATTTTTCATTAGCAACTACTGAGCGTGGATATAGGACATCAGGCGGAATAGATGTTCCTGATAAAACTGAGTGGCACAATATTACATGTTGGGGAGGTCTTGCCAAAGTTGCTGAACAATATATAAAAAAAGGCGATCCTCTTTATATTGAAGGAAAAATTAGAACTCGGTCTTATGATGATAAAAATGGCGTTAAAAGATACGTTACAGATATACATGCAGATAATTTAGAGATGTTAGGTAGAAGGTCTGACAGAGATCCTCAACCAAATACAAATGATTATCCCGCAAATACCCAGCAACCACCAGCACCTTTTGTAGATTCATCTTCAGAAGTTGATGATTTACCGTTCTAAACGTAAATAAAATAAAAAAGATGCCATTTTCTTAATTTGAAATTATAGAAAACATGGCATCTTTTTTTTATTCTATAACTAAAAATATATCACTTGGATACTGACTTAACAATTGCTTTATTATTAAATTTATCGGATACAGTACCCTCTGTTACCGACTATATTCTTTTTGCTTTTCTGCTTCTCCTTATTATTATTAATATTTTTGTCTCGAGTTCAGAGGTTGCTTTTTTCTCATTAAATAGCGATGATATTGATGAGTTGAAGAGCAGCACATCACCTAGTAAGGTTCGTTTACTGGAGAGTCTTACTAATTCTGATAAACTATTAGCATCCATTTTAATTGCTTATAATGTAATCAACGTTGCAATAATTGCACTACTCATCTACTTTTCTGATAAAATTCCTTTCTTTGCTACTAGCTCTGACATGAGTTTGTTGCTATTATTTGTAGGGATTGCTATTGTTTTAATTTTGCTTATAGAGATACTACCGAAACTTTTTGCATCACATAATCCTCTCAAGGTTGCACAGCGTAATATTAGAGGTGTAATGCTTATTGATGCTATATTATCTCCATTATCATCTTTCCTCGTACGTTTTACAAATGTTTTTAGCCAATCTGCGGTTCATCGTAAGCACGAAATATCTATGGATGATCTTTCTAAGGCTTTAGAGTTAACATCAAATGAAACATCTTATGAGAAGCAAGATAAAGATATGCTAGAAGGTATTATACGCTTTAGAGAAAAAGACGTAAGTGATATCTTGATATCACGTGCAGATATGTTTGCTCTTAGTATTAATACTTCCTTTATAGACTTAATTGAATTTATAAAAGAAGCAGGCTTTTCAAGAATACCAATTTATAAAGATAATGAGGATCAAATAAGTGGTGTGTTGTATGTAAAAGATCTTCTTCCATATATTGGCAAGTCTGAAAATTTTAAGTGGAAAACCCTCATTCGTCCTGCTTATTTTGTTCCAGGAAACAAACGCATCGATGAATTACTGGAGGAGTTTAGAACAAATAAAAATCATATAGCTATAGTTGTCGACGAATATGGTGGAACATTAGGTATAGTTACTATGGAAGATATACTAGAGGAAATTGTTGGTGATATTAGCGATGAATATGACGATGAGGCGCCTTTTTACACCCTTCAGTCCGATGGCTCTTATCTGTTTTTAGGAAAAACTCCGTTAGCAGATTTCCTGCGAGTTGTAAATATTGCGGAGAAGGATTTTGATGAAATGTTGGAAAATGTGGATACTATTGCAGGCTTAATCTTAGAGCTTAATGGAACTTTCCCAAAGCAAAAAGAGTCTTTTAATTATTTAAGCTATACCTTTCAAGTTGAAGAATTGGATAAAAGACGAATAGTAAAGGTTAGATATATTCCTCCAAAAGTTTAAATTTCTTCCATTTAATTGTTTTTTAAGATAGTTCTGCTCTTATATCATTAGCATATTACATTTCATTAGTGAAGTTAGATATTTGAATCTAATTTGTTTTTTATACCTTTGAGGTAAATATAGATTAGATGTTAATTAGAAAAGAAATTATAGAGGAAGATAGCTTGTTGGGAATTTGGGAGATTACTGAAACTCGTGACGAGCTTTTAAGCATGCTCTCTGTTGAGAATCAAGAAGAAGCTAATAGTCATCTTTCTAATATAAGATCAAAAAAAAGACAATTAGAATGGTTGTCCATTCGTGTTGTTTTGCAAATTCTCACCAATGACAGTAAAACCGTAAAGCACACTCCACAAGGTCAACCTTATTTATCAGACAACTCTTACCAGATAAGCATATCGCACTCTAAAGACTATGCTGTAGTTCTACTACACAAGCATAAAAGGGTGGGTGTTGATATTGAAAACTATTCTAATAGGGTTCTTAAAATAGAAAAACGATTCATCTCAGATGATGAGTATATCGATCCAGAAAATCGCACTGTACATTTAATCTTACATTGGTGTGCCAAAGAAACCTTGTATAAATTGATGGACTCCACAAAAATTATTTTTAAAGAGCATCTATATGTTCATCCTTTTAAAATACAAGATAAAGGAATTATTAGAGCTAGTGAATCTCTCTCATCCAACAATACTGTGTTTGATATTTACTATGAGGTTAATAAAGACTTTGTTATTACATGGGGTATACTTTAACCCGAATCTTTCATAGTATTGTGAGTAATTTTTGCCGCATAACTCAAAATTCATAATTATTGGAATGTGGACTTTAAAACTCTTCTTACTTATATTCTTTTTTTTGAGGATTGCTCGCTCTTATCTTCACACATCAGCTTCACTAGAATAGTCCTTGATATATATTAATGTCTCTTGTAGATGCGGCGTGAAACAGTAAGAAATCAAATCCACTGTCGTGCATTGAGCGTTTATGTCATGAAAGTTGAATCTACCCCCGTAGAAATGTCATGAATCGCTAAAAGGTGGCTTTTTTGGTCAATTATGGGAGAAAAATGCAGTGAAAAAAGAAAAAGCAGCTTATGGTTAAAAAATCAACTCAAGAAAAGAGAATTCTACATCGATAATTGAGTTTTTAAGCACTCTCAAACGTTTTAGGAGAGACTGTATGATGGTAATGAGGAAACAACTTAACTTTATGTATGACATTGCAATGTAAAATAAATACATGCTTTTGAATCTAATCCGCTATATTCTCTCTTTTATTCTTCACGGGTATAGTGCAAATAAAAAGCGCCAATATTTTTCAATCTTGGCGCTTCTTTTATAGTTTATAGAATTATGCAACTTATACGTTCAAAGAAATTCTTTTGAATCCTGTTACATTAAGTTCTTTATCGTTTTGTTTTAAAAACTCTTCAATAGAAATCTTGCTATCTTTCACATAATCTTGTTGTAGTAGCGTTGCTTCTTTAAAGAATTTCTGTAATGCTCCCTCAGCTATACGATCTAGTATTTGCTCAGGTCTTCCTGCTTCGCGTGCTTTGTCGCGTGCTATTTCCATTTCTGTGTCTTTCAACTCTTGTGGTATTTGATCAGAGTTAACTGCTATAGGATTCATAGCTGCAACTTGCATTGCAATGTCTTTAGAAACATCTGCATCAACATTTTCTTTGTTGAATCCAACAATAGTAGCTAATTTGTTTCCTGGATGAATGTACGCTACAACTGTTGGTGCTGTGATATATTCATAATATCCCAACTCCATTTTTTCGCCAGTTGCACCAATTCTATCAGTAATCAACTCAGCAACTGTACCGTGTTCCATAGGAAGTGCTAAAAGCTCTTCCAAGTTTTCAGGTTTATTGCTCATAGCTACATCTAGTATTTGCTCTGTAAGAGCTATAAAGTCAGCATTTTTAGCAACAAAATCAGTTTCACATTGTAGAGCAACAACTGCTCCATGTCCTTTTTCTGTTTTTGCGAGAACACAGCCTTCACTTGCATCACGATCTTCACGTTTTGCAGCAACAGCTTGTCCTTTTTTACGGATAATTTCTACTGCTTTATCAAAATCGTTATTTGCTTCAACTAGTGCATTTTTGCAATCCATCATTCCAGCGCCTGTCATCTTGCGCAAGTGCTGGATATCTGCCATTGTAACTGCCATATTATAATATTGTTTTATTTCTAATGAATAATTTTATTCTTCTTCTTTGTTGTCTTCTGCTGGCTTGTTTTCTTCAACAGGCTTGCTTTCTTCTTCAGAAGCTGTTTGAGTTTCCTCTTTTACATCTTCTTTTTTAGCAACACGTTCTCTTTTACCTACTCTTGATTTTCGCTCTCTGCGTTCAC
>CAZBVD010000107.1:0-6311 GCA_964495235.1 uncultured Dysgonomonadaceae bacterium
TCCGTCGGTTACAGAGTAGAGATGATAGTTATCGTTGAAAGGTTTCAGTATTCTATCAAGTGACTGACGATTGGTGTCGGATATAAATATCTGTCCGAAATGAGGGCCAGAAACAAGCTCAATAATCTCTCTTACACGTGTTTCGTCTAAGCGGTCAAAAATATCGTCAAGCACAAGCAGTGGCATAGTGCTGCTTTTGCGAGAAAGAAATTGATATTGCGCTAATTTCAACGACACAAAGAATGTCTTTTTCTGTCCTTGCGATCCATCTTTCTTTATTGGATATTCATCTATTAGCATATCCAAATCGTCGCGATGAATGCCCACTGTTGTGTGGCCAAGTATCATATCGCGGTCGCGCGCTGCAAGCAGTCGCTCTTCAAAATTACAATTGGCTAATTGCGATGAGTAGTTGAGCGATACCACCTCTTTAGATTGGCTAATGGTGCTGTAGAACTCATGAAAGATAGGTGTTAGTTCTTGAATAAACAAATTTCGTTTTTCAAAAATGGCTTCTCCTTCTTCTATCATCACCTCTTCCCAAAGCTCTAGCAAACTCTTATCTATTTTGTCTTGTTTGAGTGTAGCATTGCGTTGCTGTAAGGCATTGTTGTAGCGCACCAAGGATTGCAAGTAAGGCTTATCGAACTGCGAAATGGCTACATCCATAAAAGTGCGCCGCTCTTCGCTACCACCCATTATGAGTTCGTTGTCGGCCGGCGATATCATAACCAAAGGAATAAACCCAATGTGCGAAGAGAGCTTGTCGTACTGTTTTTTGTTTCTTTTAAACTGTTTCTTCTGACGTCGCTTCAAGGCGCATGATATTTCTTCCTGGTTTCCATTTGGAAACTCATATTTGCCTTGTATCATACAAATATCTGCATCGTGTAAAATAACTTGAGAGTCTATGGGGTTTGAGTGACTTTTACAAAACGATAAATAATATACAGCATCCAATAGATTGGTTTTCCCCATTCCATTATCGCCAAGAAAGCAATTAATCTTTGGTGATAATGATAGTTCTACTTCTTCTAGGTTCTTATAATTTAGTATTGATAAGTGCTTTAATATCATGTTGTTTTGTGGAAATCTATTTTGTTGTTTTTAATCGGCTATAAGATGCTTTTGTAGTTCTTCTGCAGAGATATTCATAAAGAGTTTTCCTTGATGAGCAAAAGCTATTCGACCTCTTTCTTCCGACACGATGATAACCTTTGCATCGGTTTCTTGTGATATTCCCAATCCTGCACGATGTCTCAGGCCTAAATGCTTTGGGATATTAGGGTTTTGCGAAACGGGTAATATACACCCTGCTGCTCTTATTTGTTTTCCCACTATAATCATTGCACCATCGTGCAATGGGCTATTGGTGAAGAATATGTTTTCTATTAATCGAGTTGAGATGTCTGCATTTATTATCTCGCCTGTTTGTTCGTATAGGCCTAGTTGTATATCTTCCTGAACCACTATTAATGCTCCTACTTTGTCTTTTGCCATATTCATGCAAGCAAATACAATGGGGGTGATGTGCGAAATGTCTTTCTCTTTTGCGTCTTGTGAGAAAATAAATTTAGTAACCATTTTCCACCCTTTACGCGACCCCATCGACATAAGAAAGCGTCTAATTTCATCTTGAAACAGTATGATAAGTAGAATAGGACCAACATCTATAATCACTTTCAGAATTGTGCCCGTTAAAACCATTTGAAAGCTCGATACCAAACCCCATAGGATTAGGAATGATGCAATTCCGATAAACAATGGTTTAGTGCCCGATATTTTAACTAAACGGTAGGCATAATACATGAGTGATGCTACTAATAAAATATCGATTAGATCTATTACATTAAAATATTCGAGCATAGTGTAAAGTGTATTATTATATAAGTTGTTGAGGCGTATATTTGTTCAGTTTACAGGTTAGTTTTACACACTCTACGGCTTCTTTCACATCGTGTACGCGCAGTATTTTTGCTCCCGATTGCAATGCATAGGTGTTTAAAACTGTTGTTGCATTTAAGCTTTCATCTGCTGTTAGCTCCAATGGCTTGTAAAGCATCGACTTTCTAGATATGCCAACTAACAAAGGTGTATCAAATATATGAAAATATTTGAGATGTGCCATCAATTCATAGTTTTGCTCTAAAGTTTTGCTAAATCCAAACCCCGGGTCCACTATTATATCGTTCACACCTAGCCTGTTGAGGTGAACAATCTTCTCTGAGAAATAGAAGATAATATCTTCTATAAAGTTATCATAAATTGTATGCTGTTGCATTGTTTGTGGTGTTCCTCTCATATGCATGAGTATATAAGGAACATTTAAATCTGCTACTGTGGCAAACATCTGATCATCTATTTGTCCGCCTGAAATATCGTTGATTATAGCAACGCCATACTTCTCAACGCTAGCTTTAGCAACATCAGCGTAGAAAGTATCCACAGAAAGTATAGCCTCTGGAAATTCACGTTGAATAATTGATAGGGCAGGGGCAAGGCGCTCCATTTCTTCCTTTGCTGTGTGGAAAGTAGAAGTGGGGGTAGTAGATTGTGCTCCAATATCTATTATAGAACCACCTTGGTGTAGTATCTCTTGTACACGGCTTACTATCTCTTCTTCAGATTGTTTTCGGCTGCCTTTGAAGAAGGAGTCGGGTGTTATGTTTACAATACCCATCACTAGCGGAGTTTCCAAACTAATTAAATTGCCTTTTATGTTGATGGTTTGTTGTGTCATTTTTTGCTTGTTTTACTATATCGTTGTTTGCAGGATAGTCTATATTGTAGTGCAGACCGCGACTCTCTTTTCGTTGCATTGCTTGTTTTATTACTTCGTAGCTCACCTTTATAATATTGCGCAGTTCGCAAATATCACGCGATACAACCGATTGATGAAAGAGGTCTTCCGTTTCGCTAAATAGTATATTCAATCGTGTCATGGCGCGTTGCAATCTCAAGTTAGAACGCACAATGCCCACATAAGACGACATTATTTGAGCAACCTCTTTCTCAGTTTGAGTAATGAGCACCATCTCCTCGGGCAGAGTTGTGCCTTCCGCATCCCAAGCGGGTATGTTTTCTTCAAAACCAAAGCTTTTGAAAGCTTTGAGTGCGTGCTTTGCTGCAATATCTGCAAATACAACAGCTTCTATGAGAGAGTTAGATGCTAGTCTGTTTGCGCCATGTAAACCGGTGCAAGCACATTCGCCATTGGCATAAAGGCGGTGAATGCTAGATTGTGCATTAAGGTTTACTTCAATACCCCCACAGCTGTAATGCGCTGCAGGAGCTACAGGAATGTAGTCTTTTGTAATATCTATGCCATGTGATAGACATTTTTTATAGATAGCGGGAAAGTTATTTTTGGTTTCTTCGGCATTTTTATGTGTTATGTCAAGATAAACATGGTCGTGCCCATGGTGTTTCATCTCACTGTCAATAGCACGCGCAACAATATCGCGCGGAGCAAGCGATTCACGCTTATCGTATTTTTTCATAAAGTCTTCTCCGTCCATAGTCCTAAGTATGCCTCCATATCCTCTTAGGGCTTCGGTTATAAGAAATGATGGGCGTTCGTGTGGATGGAAAAAGGCTGTTGGGTGAAACTGCACAAACTCCATATCTTTTATCTTCCCTTTTGCTCTAGCAACCATTGCAATACCATCGCCAGTGGCAACCAACGGGTTGGTAGTGGTTTGATAGATAGACCCTATACCCCCTGTTGCCATCATAGTTACACGCGATAGGAACTTCTCTATCTGGTTTGTTTTCTGATTCAACACAAATGCTCCATAGCACTCTATGTGGGGAGTGCTGCGCGTGATAATTTCACCTAAATGATGCTGAGTAAGAATTTCGATGGCAAAGTGATAATCAAAAACTTCTATGTTTGGATGTTTTTTTATTGCTCTTATAAGACTAGTCTGTATTTCGGCTCCTGTGCTATCTTTGTGGTGAAGAATACGCGACTCGGAGTGGCCTCCCTCTTTGTGTAAATCAAAATCTCCTTTTTCGTTTTTATCAAAATTTACACCCCAGGCTATCAACTCTTCAATTTGTTGTGGAGCCTCGCTTACAACTTTCTTAACCACCTCACGGTCGCATAGTCCAGCACCTGCTATGCATGTATCTGTAATGTGTTTATCGAAATTGTCTAATTTCTGACTCACAGTTGCTATGCCTCCTTGTGCATGAAAGGTGTTGGTGTCTTCCAATAGGTTCTTTGTAACAATGGCTACTTTACCATGAGCTGCCACTTTAAGTGCAAAACTCATGCCTGCAATTCCAGAACCTATTACAAGAAAGTCATATTTATGTGTCATTGTAGTTTTGTTTACTATTTAAACATACAAATTTAAGCATTTAAGTCTATAAAGGTTGTTTCTTTTCATTTAAAATGTTTGTGTTACAAGGGTTGTGTAATTTGGCAAGTTATATATTTCTTATCTAGGTGTTAGTTTTAGTGTTAGTTAAGTATCATTATCTTACTGCATTATAAACATAATAAAATTTTATTTGTTATAATATCAGTAAACAGTATTATCTAATCATACATATATAACAATGATGAATAAACTTAGAATTATTTTTATCGTTGCTTGCTCTTTTCTTTTGTATCAAACACAAGTAGCTTATGCTCAACAGGCAACTCAATCAACTATTCAAATTAAAGGACGGGTTGTTGCCGATGATTCTCGCACTCCGTTGGAGTATGCTAGTGTAACTATTAATAATACCAATATTTCTACTGTAACCAACCAAGATGGCTTCTTTTCACTGCGTATACCTGATTCTGCTAGAAATTATAAATTAAAAATTCAGTATTTAGGGTATGATAATATGACCTTACCTGTAATAACTCTTATAGGTAAAGACGATAATGTGATTAGAATGAGAACTAGCTCAATCCGCTTAGATGAGGTAGAGGTTTTGTCGGGCGATGGTACTGAGCTAGTAAAAGAGGCGCTACGATTGGTGGGTGATAACTACGATAACGACCCCAATATGATGGTGGCTTTTTATAGAGAAGCTATTAAAAAAGGGTCTAGGCATCTCTCTTTAGTTGAGGCAGTGCTAGATGTATATAAAGCTCCATACACATCATATCAGAATGACCAGGCTAGAATATATATTGGTAGAAAAGCAACAGATATCAGTGCAAAAGATACTGTATTTATGAAGTTTCAGGGAGGAATAAGCGATGCCTTGATGCTTGATGTTGCAAAACATCCTGAAATTGTTTTTGGAGAAGATTTTGAGAGCTATGTTTTCAACATAGCAGGAGTGATAACAATGGACGATAGGCCTCATTATGTAATTGATTTCTCCCCTTTTGTTGGTGTTGAGAATATTCTATTTAGAGGTAAAATATATCTTGATGTAGAGTCGTTGGCATTTAAGCGCATGGAGTTTAATATGAATGTGGAGGGCAGAAAAGATGCAGCTTCAATATTTATAAGGAAAAAACCAAGAAGGATGCGTGTTACTGCAGAAAGCGCCAAATATGTAGTTGACTATGTAGAGAAAAATGGTAAATGGTATTTTAATTATAGCAGCACAGAGGTGCAATTTAAAGTGAGGTGGAGAAAACACAGTTTCTTTGGATTATTTTCATCAAACTACTCTATATTTTCTGAAATGGCTATAACCGATAGATATGAAGACAATGTGCAGAAGTTTCCAAGAAAAGAAAGAATACGTTCAACTGATGTAATAGCTGAAAAAGTAGAGTATTTTCAAGATTTAGAGTTTTGGGGCGATTACACTGTAATTGAACCCGATAAGGAAATTACTAATGCTATAAAACGTTTGAGCGATAAACTGCTACGTAGAGAATAAACTTTATTGCAATATAGTTTCTCTTATCGGAAAGATGTATTATCTTTGCACCCGAATGACAATTAAAATTTAAAGTTTTATGTATTTAGACTCAGCAAAAAAGCAAGAAATCTTCGCAAAATACGGAAAGTCTAACACTGATACTGGCTCACCTGAAGCGCAGATAGCATTGTTTTCATACCGTATTTCGCATTTGACTAAACATTTAAAGTCAAATCACAAAGATTATAACACAGAGCGTTCGTTAAAAATTTTAGTAGGTAAGCGTCGTCGTTTACTTGACTATCTTATTGATAAGGATATCAATAGATATCGTGCTATCATTAAGGAATTGGGTATTAGAAAATAATATCTCTCGAACAAGATAAAAAAGAAAAAGCAACTCAAAATGGGTTGCTTTTTTTATGCCCTGTTCTTGCGAAAGTTGAAATTGGCAATGAAGGATATGAAAATTATGACTTAAAAGTCAA
>CAZBVD010000108.1:0-6230 GCA_964495235.1 uncultured Dysgonomonadaceae bacterium
AAACCAACCAATTAACTGATATATTCTGATATAATTAAAAAAAATACGCTTCCTATTGAAGCGTATTTTATATAAGTAAAAGTATAAGATTACTTGTGTCTTTATGTTCCTAAATCAATTCATTATTTCTTCAACAATATTTCGTCGATAGCTTGCTTGAAACCATCTTTAGGAAGTGCCCCTTGCGCCATTTGTGGTTGTTCTCCCATTGGGCAAAATAGAATTGAAGGAATACTACGGATACCAAAAGCTGCAGATAATTCTTGCTCTGCTTCTGTATCTACTTTGTAGATATAAATTTCATCTTTGTACTCCTCTGCCAGCTCATCTAGTATAGGAGCAACCATTTTACAAGGACCGCACCAGTCTGCATAAAAGTCAATTATACATGGTTTGTCACCTAAATATTCCCATTTCTCAGGGTTTTGCTCGTAGTTTGCTACTTTTGTTAAGAATTCTGCTTTTGTTAAGTTGATTGTTGTTTGTGCCATGTTAGTTTCTGTTTCTTGTGATTTTTTTTCTTTATTATCTTGTTTATTTGTGTTGGTGCATGCCGTCAAAATAATTGCTGACAACACACCTATAATTATAAATTTTGTCTTCATCTAATTCTGTTACTTATTCTTTTTCTATTTTCTCTTCTGCTGGTTCTTTTTTGGGGCTCTTTGTGAATAAACCAAACAGTAAGAATCCCATAAGAGCTCCATACAACATGCTATTGGTAGGATCAGACGTAATTGGACATGTGCCAGACAAACAGCCTACCTTTACATAATAAATATATCCACCTAAGGCGCCAACTAGTATTCCAACAATTTTAAGCCAATACTTTAATAAAAAATTCTTCATATGATTCTACTTACAGTAATTTAAAAGACACTCTATGAGTGGTATTATTTGATCGTTATTTATTGAATAGAGGTTTCTTTGTCCATCTCTTCGTGAGTTCAAAATCCCTTTTGCTCTCAGATCGGTAAGATGATGAGACAAGAGTGATTGTTCGCAACCAACCTCTTTCATCAAATCTGAAACGGATTTCTCCTTGGTTTGAGCCAAGTGAATGAGCACACACAAACGTGTTTCGTGTGCCAAAGCCTTTAAAATATAGGCTGCTTTTTCTAGTTTTACTTTATCAACTTCCATAATTTCATTCGTTATACAGACATATGAACATTCATTCATGTAAAATGTTCACAAAGATATCATTTTTATTGATAATAATTTAATATGCTATTAATAAACAAATGAAATAGCTGCTATTTACTGATGAATAAAGAGTAAATAAAAAAGCGGGAAACGAGTTTTAGAAGCTGAAGAAATAGTAGGTGAGTTTAGCTGCAAAATAACGATGAGCAGAGCGAGAGAAGTTACCAGGTTTACTACGACTATTGTCAAAAGAGTCTCCTAAACCAAAATAGTACCGTCCTTCTAAAATGAAATTGCCAATTCCGGTATCAAATTCCACACCTGCTCCCGCAAGTAGTCCGTAGTCAAATTTATTATCCAACTCTTTATACTGCAAACCTTGAGGATCGTCAACATCAAGTTCGTCAACATATACAGACAATGCATCGTTCATTGATGCTTTGTCGCTAAACATATAGCTAAATTGAGGTCCTAAGTTCAACACAAACTTCACTTTATCGCCAAAATATATGTGTGTCATTAGGGGTAGCTCAATATAGTTGAGCGTTCGTGAGTAAGAGTGATCTGGATTTTTAGGAGCTTCGCTAAAATCCTCGGTCCATCCGCGCTGCGTATAGTTAAGCTCGGCAAGAAGCCCTAGATGTTTTTCTGAAATATATCTCAAAGTGATTCCGCCTGACAGACCTTGACTGTTAGTTTGAGGAATTTTAGATACAAAATCCACTGATGTAAATACTGGTCCTGCACCCACACCAAGCGTAAATTGGGATTTAAATTTATCGTATTGTTGTGCCTGTACCATTGCATTTGTTGCAAATAGCAAGACAACTAGTATTAACCATTTTAATTGAGATTTCATCTGCTCTTATCTGATTTGATGATGCGTGAATTTGTATCGTAGTTTACTAAATATAGCCCAGTATTAATAAAGCCACTCCAATTATTAACTCTTTCAAAATTGAATGCAAACTGTAATGTATCTATATGCATAGAACTCAATTTTGACTCAAAGTTTCTACCATGTTTGTGTAAGGCTGTCAAGAAGTAAAGCCCCGTGTCATATCCTAACATTGCATATTGAGGATAAGTTCTTTGTAGATCTTTCTTATACCATTTCTTGAAATTTTCTTCAAAGTCTACTGTCTCACTAGCATGCCTATCTACATAAAACGAAGTGTATATATAAGTACCGTGGCTATGGTAGTCCCTTAAATAGTTATACTCGTAGGTTTGCCACTCTGGATACCCAAACAAATTGATATTTAACTCTGAATTTACCTCTTTTAGCCCATTTAAAGTTCCCAACACTTCGCCTAATACACCTATATCCCCCGATGCAGGAATCAAAATATTGTCTTTTGTATTATCTAATAGCGGTAGCAACTCTCTATTAAGAGATTCAGAGATAACAACAGATTTATAGGGAATAGATCTGTAATTCAAGTCTTTTTTCATTATAACTAGCAAGCTATCTTTTTCATGGTCTTCATCGGTATCTAGAAAAACAATATTAGCACTGTTAAACTTATTCACAAAAACTTGCGACGCCTTAGTATAAAGAGTTACTTGCGGAGTATTCACTTGGAAAATATTTCCATTGTTTAACACCTCTGTATTCTTTGAGGAGAAAGGAATAACATATTTAATATTCTTAGACTTTGAAAAATCAGACAATACCTTTATTTGCTTATCTGAAACCCCTCCAACAATAAGATCTAAGTTTTGCATCTCCATTGTTGTTAAAAGGCTTTCAAGTTTTTTTGTGTTGTTCTCTGTTCCTATGTCAAACACATATAACTCAAGATTGGCACCTTGTTTTTTAAGTTTCTCTACTGCTAGCAAAAAACCTTCGTAGTATTCTTGAATACGCACCTTTTGCCCACTATTTTCTTCTAGAAACGGCATTAGCAATCCCACTTGCATCACATTTATTCTCTCAAAATCTTTTCTTTTAGACAAAAGAAGGTTAGCGCGCGATTCTTTCACTGCATCTTGACGTGCAAGTTCGTTATCAAACTTCTTCACAGGAATAATCAAAACACTATTAGTGCTTAATTCAGTAGAAGAAACACCTGGGTTTTCCTTCTCTAACTCGGCTACAGTTAGACCATATTGTTGAGAAATACTAAACAATGTTTCTCCTCTTTTCACTTTATGCTGTGCTTGTTCTATCACTACTGGACCAGCATAAGATGAAAAAGTTTCGTTTGATTCAAAAAACGGTATCCTTATGGTTTTACCAATTTGGAAAGTTTGCACAGACAAACCTGGATTGGCTGCAATAATATTTTCGGGGGTTAAAGAATAAGTGCGCGATACAGAGTAAAGGGTTTCTTGAGGAGAAATAGTATGATATCGATAGTTCTCCTCTTTCACATCGCTTATTATCTTTCTCTGTGGAATCTCAAGAACAGCTCCCACTGTAATACCATCACGAGCGGATGGATTTAGTTTATAAATAGCTTCTGGAGTGGTATTGTACATTGCAGCAAGCGAATATACTGTTTCGCCTCGCTCAACGTTGTGATAAAAAACAGAATTTTGATCTAAAACTGGCTTTTGTTTAGATGCAGAAATAGGAATATTCAACTTCTGTCCACTCCTCAATCCTTCTTTGGCCAAAGGGTTGTACTTTAGTATCTGATCAATGGGGAGTTCAAATGTTCTTGATATAGAAAAAAGTCCTTCACCAGGCTTCACCTCATAGCTGTAAAACTCTTGACCATCTACAACTACCTTTGGGTAAGCTAAATTCTGAGCAGTTGCCCAAAAAGCAACTATTGTGAAGAGTGCAATTAAATATGTTCTTTTCATGTTTTATATCTATTGTTTTAATTTAGAACAACAAGCTATTCTCATCTTTTTATTGTTCTTTGTTGAAAACTCAAAATTACACATTATTCAGCTTGCTAACATACTGAATTAGTTTAATTTGCATTTTGTTTTTTTTCTTTGTCTCTATAATTAGCGAAATGCTCATAAAACTCAACTGTTTTATCCTCATCATACTTCTTCATGATTTCCTGTGCTTTAAGATAGTTCTTCTCAGCCTTTCCAAATTCAAGTTCCTGAGATTGCTCTATACTTTTGTTTATAAGCGATGCCGCTTTTTTTGCGTCCGACTCTACAGAGCTGCAACTCATAGTCATCAACATGGCTATAATAATTACAACATATCTAAATATACTATTTATCTTCATTAAAAAGGATTTTCATTACCTCTGTTAAAGTTCCCGCCCGCTTCTACAGGATAGCTATCAAGAGGAGGCACATTGCGTCTATTCATACTTGAAGAGAACTCTGCATACTGTGGTTCTTCATCTTTAAACAGAACATATTCATTCACAAATTTCATCCGCACAATTCCAGTAGGACCATTTCTGTGCTTTGCAATTACAATCTCAGCCAAACCTGCTGTTGAACCATGCTCATCTTCGGTAATTTTATAGTATTCCGGACGATGTATAAAACATACAATATCTGCATCTTGTTCAATTGCACCCGATTCTCGCAAGTCAGAAAGTTGAGGTCTTTTCCCCTCACCTTGTCTCGACTCCACACCACGATTCAACTGCGACAAGGCAATAATGGGTATATTTAATTCTTTTGCCAATCCTTTTAACGAGCGCGATATCATACTCACCTCTTGCTCACGGCTACCGTAATTCATACCACTAGCATTCATCAACTGTAGGTAGTCAATCACCAATATCTGCACACCATGCTCGCGAACTAAGCGACGTGCTTTTGTTCGCAACTCAAAAATTGAAAGACTTGGGGTATCATCTACATAAATAGGGGCATCGTACAACTCCTTTATCTTACTATCCAAACGCTCCCACTCGTAATCGTCAAGTCGTCCGCTCTTTATCTTCTCACCTTCAATCTGACAAACATTCACAATCAACCTGTTTACTAATTGCACATTCGACATCTCTAACGAGAAAAAACCAACAGGATATTGAAAGCTAATAGCCATGTTTTTTGCCATAGATAGTACAAAAGCTGTTTTACCCATGGCAGGACGCGCAGCAATAATAACCAAATCGGAGTTTTGCCAACCCGATGTGAATTCATCTAGTTTCTTGAAACCAGTTTGCAATCCACTCAATCCATCTTCACGGTTGGCGGCCTTCTCTAAGTTAGCAAGCGCTTCTTTAATTACAGGATTAATCTGCACAACATCCTTTTTCACATTACGTTGCGATATCTCAAAAAGCTTGCTTTCTGTCTCTTGCATCAAGTCGTCGACATCTACCATCTCATCGAAAGCTTGATTCACTACATCTGATGAAAAAGTGATAAGTTGACGCGCTAAATATTTTTGTGAGATAATACGTGCGTGATATTCTACGTGAGCTGCAGAGGCTACTTTATCAGTAAGCTCTGCCACATACAATGCACCACCTACAGCTTCAAGATCTCCCCTTCGCTTCAATTCTTCTACAACAGTAAGCACATCAACCGGTTTTTGCTGCATAGCCAAATTGTGTATTGCACCAAAAATCGCCTGATGAGAATCCTCGTAAAAGCTCTCAGCTATAAGAATATCACTTATTATAGAGAATGCATCTTTCTCTAGCATCAATGCTCCCAAAACAGCCTCCTCAAGCTCACGTGCTTGTGGTGGCATCTTGCCAATATCGGCTACCATAACTGTTTTTTCTACTACCCTAGTGTTTTTTTGTCGTTTCTGTTTTTCCATTTTACTTTTTATGATAAGAGTTCAAAGGTACTCTTCTATAATGATATTTGAAAGTATTTTGTTTGTAATTATAATTTTTTAGACTCGAGCGTACAGGTAAGCATTATTCCGTCATAATTTGTGTTTTTGTTGAGCATTTTAGTATAAAACAGAATTGCTAAAATAAAAAACGATGATAAAAAAACAAAATAGACAACCAATGAAAATAAAACCATGCTGCCACTCTAATGCAAAATTGCACACTATGTCTTATCAATCCACACTGTTCTCGCTTGATATTGCTTGCTGGAACAGACTTTTATCAAAGCAAACAACAATCACATTCAAAGCACTCTTCATATTTTCTCTTCCCCTCCAAACAAAATGGCAAACATGCCTT
>CAZBVD010000109.1:0-6212 GCA_964495235.1 uncultured Dysgonomonadaceae bacterium
CTTTGAATTAAGAGATGAAAAATGGATTGTTTATTAAATAGACAATCCATTTTTTTTGTTCCAGCTAGAGCGGATATTCATCGGTGTGATTAATGGTTCTGAAGTTAGTGGTGTTTTATGGTTGATCTTGACTGTACAGATGCCCTTTCTTTCAAATAATATCAAGCACCCTACATTACTTCAGAACTTCAAAGCTAGAAGATTTGAATAGATTGCAACCTCATTATTATTGCATATTAATGCAATATATTGGCACATTGCAGCTTTAAGCAATATCCGCAATTATTGCATATTTGAACAATACTTTATACATTTGTGTTTATATAAAAACATAAAAGTATATGATTGCTGTAATAAAAGGAGACATTATTGCTTCGAGAAAACTAGAAGATCAAGAAAAATGGTTGTTGCCCCTCAAGAACCTATTAGACACTTGGGGTAAATCACCTAAAGACTGGGAGTTGGTGTGGGGTGATTTTTTTCAAATCGAATTTCCGCATCCCGAAGATGTTCTTCAAAAGATATTTGAGATAAAAGCACTCATAAAAAAAATAGAACCTTTAGATGAACGAAAAAGAAAAGGTACAATTGATGTAAGAATGGCTGTAGGAATTGGCACCAAGAGCTATACAGGCGAAAGAATATCGGAAAGTAATGGAACGGCATTTATATATGCTGGAGAAAAATTTGATACTCTAAAAAAAGAGAATGTAACCATGGGTCTCAAAAGTGAGTGGCAGGATTTTGATGAAGAGATAAACTTATACTTAAAACTGGCAGGTACATTTATGGATAAATGGTCGGTTTCATCTGCAGAGTTAATAGAAATTGCTCTTAAAAAACCAACTATTACACAAGAAGAAATTGGAGATATTTTAGGTATAAAACAAAGTGGTGTGAGTGGTAGATGGAACAGAGCAAACGTAGATGAATTATTGGCAGTAGAAAAAATGTACAGAAAAAAAATAAATGCCCTACTAAAATGATTGTGCTACTAAAACTTATATTGGCTCATTTTATTGGAGATTTTTTACTCCAAACAAAGTTGTGGGTTAATAAGAAAGAGCAGAAAAGGGGTAAATCTTTAATCCTATATCTACATGCATTCATACACGGACTTTTGGTTTTGTTATTACTTTGGGATATAAACTATTGGTCATTAGCAGCAACTTTGATGATATTTCACGGAGGAATTGATACTATAAAATTGTATGCACAGAGAGAAAACAATAAAACTAAGTGGTTTTTAATCGATCAAGGATTACACCTTGCTACAATTATAGTAACTTGGATAATATGGGTGAAACCTAATATTGATATTCTTGATCTTGTATTACATCCAAATGTTTGGATCTACGCTACCGCTTTGTTATTTATAACCTCTGTTACTGGAGTTTTTATACAAGTGTTAATGACAAATTGGTCAAAAGCATTAAACGAAAAAAACACCGAATCGCTAACCAATGCTGGCAAATACATTGGTATGTTGGAGCGTTTATTTGTTTTTATATTTATTGTAACTGGACATTGGGAAGGTATAGGTTTTTTATTGGCTGCAAAATCTGTTTTCAGGTTTGGCGATTTAAAAGAATCGAAAAGCAGAAGACTCACCGAGTATATTTTGATAGGTACACTCCTGAGTTTTGGTATAGCAACAATTACAGCCTTGATAACACTTCAATTAATAGCTGTAATATAAAACAAACAGCTATAAATATATTCTACACACAACCATGCTCAACTTTGTGATGCTTCGTCAAATATGATATCGCTACGATATTTTATTTGGCCGTAACTACTTCGGTTTATGAAAGTCGATATAGTTGTAGTGACACGGAGCTCTATTATTTATCTCATCTCCAATCTGATGCAGATATTCATCAGTGCAATATAATGGCTCAGATAAACATTTGAGCCACTCCTTTGCCAATCTTTTGTATCTTCTTTCTTCAAATCTTGCGTCATGGATTTGAAATTAAAATCTTCTTTTTCCAATCTTGGATTGTAGATTTGACAATTAACTCTTCTTTTTTGAATCTTGCGTCGTGGATTTGAGGAATAAGAAATAAAACTTCAATCTTGTTGTCGTTGATTTGAAAAACATGACATAAAAGTTCAATCCTTTATGGTGGATTGGACATTCATCTCATAAAACCTCTATCTTGGTCTGTAGATTTGCTGATATTAGCCGAATTATTAGCTTTTCAGGTTTTCGTATATACAAGAATCCGAACTTCGATGACATAGTGCAGACTGTTTCAAGCACTCTTCTCCCCACAACTAAGCCTTTTAAAGCCGAAACAAAGATAGAATGCAATCTGTTATTTTTCGGGATGACAGATAAAATTAAGCAAAACACCATTTACATGAAAGATAAGTTACTCACACACCACAAGCCTCTTCTCCTCGTTGTTCTTATGAGTAACAATGGCTAAGTTGAGGGTATTTGCCTTATTTAACTGCCCAAAGTTTATTTTTCACATATTATCCTTTTATCTATTCAATTCTATTTCTAAAAAACTATAGTAAGTAATAAAGAGACCCTACTATTCATTGCACAACAACATTTTTTGTATATTTGCCTAAAGAAAATTATGAAACTAGCAAGCAGAATATTACAACAGATAAAAAAACAATTCAGTATGAGTAACGAAATGACAGACAAGTGGTTTAAACTACTTACATTGTTTGACCAAACAAACCATTTAGTTAAAGAGGGTGATTGGTATATTGAAGACAAATTAGAGTTTTATGAGATGAAAGATAATTTTCTTTCATTCATCATCAAAAACAGACCAGAAGAGCTACCCCTGGAAATATATTATATACCCTATTACAAATATAGCAAACAGACCAAAGATAAGGCTGGAGAAATAATGAGGGCAGATGATACATGGAGGCCGTTTGAATATTTTTTATCAATGGTTGAACCATGTGCCGATGATGTTGAAATAACCGAAAAGGCTACGATTGAAGTAGAGATTACTTATCAAAATAGGATTTACAGCTTTCATATTCCACTCACTAAAACTATAGATTGGGACATAGACATTGACCAATTGCCTAGAAAAGCATGGTTGTCTGGGAAAGAATTTCATAGAGAAAAATTCAACAAAATAAAAGTTGAACTGAATGAATTGATGGATAGTGTAATAAACTAATAATCTTAATAGAGTTAAGTTTTCGCACAAATTATTTCATGTGATTTGTATTTATCAAAATAAAAATAAACTCTACATGATAGTTATTTGATAGTCAATAAAAATAGCGCTCTATCGATTTTAAAATTATGATTTGGGTAGAGTTTAGAAGTCAGTTGGTTTTTTTGAAAAGCCATATTGAAGCTATTATAGCAATCAAAAAAAACATTTGATAGAGAGAATATCATGATTCCTTTTCCAATAAAACATTGGAAAAGGAATTACAAGGTTGCAAAAAATTGAATGAGATGTTATCCTCAAAAAAATGATTAAAGGTTATAAAGAAAAAATGAAATTATTTTAACAAACACAATAAAATAGAGAATATACCAATTAAAATAGCCCATATTTCAAAGGGCAAGGATAGCTAATTTTATATTCTTGTAGTAGGACAATCGCTCTAAAACACTTTTATCTAAGCTCCATGAAGGTAGTTGATTGCTTTATATATTTATCAACTCTGAGAAGTCAATTAACTTGTTTCACATTCTGAATATCCCAAAAGGAGCCTTTATCTCCACTAAAATATCTCTTTTAAACAGACCTCTTTATTGTATTATAACAGCTAACTCTGATATTGCTTACATTCACTTACATAGAGTATTGCCTATTTTTCGTATCTTTGCAAATTCAATCAAAAAACAAAAGGAGATTATACTATATGATTACAGTAAGCAACCTGGACGTTCAGTTCGGCAAAAGAGTTCTATTTCAAGATGTAAACATGCAATTTCATCCAGGCAACTGCTATGGAATAATTGGGGCAAATGGAGCGGGGAAGTCAACCTTCCTTCGTGTTTTAAGCAAGCAGATAGAGCCTACAAGAGGACATGTTTCGCTTGGTTCGGGCGAACGACTTTCGGTGCTAAGTCAAGACCACTTTGCATTTGATGAGCACACTGTGCTAGACACTGTGCTAATGGGCCATTCAACATTATGGGAGATAATGAGTGAAAAAGATGCTATATATGCAAAGCCCGACTTTAACGATGAAGACGGAATTCGTGTATCCGAATTAGAAGGTAGGTTTGCCGAAATGGAAGGTTGGAATGCCGAAAGCGATGCAGCCAACCTATTGAGCGGATTGGGTGTAAAAGAAGATGTGCACTACAGTCTAATGAAAGACTTAAGTGGTAAGCAAAAAGTGCGTGTGCTATTGGCCAGGGCTCTCTTCGGACAACCCGACAACCTACTACTGGATGAGCCTACCAACGACCTTGACCTTGAAACCATAGAATGGTTAAAGAATTATCTTGGCAATTCTGAACATACAATATTAATTGTAAGTCACGATCGTCACTTCTTAGACTCTGTTTGTACACACACTGTGGATATCGATTTTGGTAAGCTGCAGATGTTTACGGGCAACTATAGCTTCTGGTACGAGTCGAGCCAACTAGCTCTACGCCAACAGCAACAACAAAACAAAAAAGCGGAAGAGAAAAAGAAAGAACTGGAAGAGTTTATTCGTCGCTTTAGCGCCAACGTTGCCAAATCTAAACAAACAACTAGCCGCAAGAAGATGATTGAGCGATTGAATATTGAAGATATCAAACCTTCGTCTCGTCGCTATCCAGGCATTATCTTCACTCCTGATAGAGAACCAGGTAATCAGATTTTGGAGATAAAGGGATTAACTAAACGTATTGATGGGCAAGTTCTCTTTCAAGACCTGAACATAAATGTTGAGAAAGAAGACAAAATTGTATTTTTAAGCAGAGACCCACGTGCTATGACTGCATTGTTTGAGATAATAAACGGTAAAGCAAAGGCAGATGCGGGAACCTACCAATGGGGTCAAACTATTACTACTGCGTATCTACCACTAGACAATGCTCAATATTTTGATTCAGACTTAAATCTAATTGATTGGCTGAGTCAGTTTTCGCAAGACACCAATGAAGTTTACCTAAAAGGTTTTCTTGGACGTATGCTTTTTGCGAATGATGAACTGGCTAAGAAAGTAAGTGTACTGTCGGGAGGAGAGATGATGCGTTGCATGATTTCGCGCATGATGTTGAAAAATCCAAACACTTTAATATTAGACACTCCCACCAATCACCTCGACCTGGAATCTATTCAGGCATTTAATAACACTTTGATAACTTTTAAAGGAAATATTCTATTCTCTAGTCATGACCATGAGTTTATTCAAACTGTTGCTAACCGAATCATTGAGTTGACTCCAAATGGAATAATAGACAAAATGATGGACTACGATGACTATATTACAGACCCCACAGTAGCTATGTTGAAAGAGAAACTATATAGCTAAAAGGAGTTGTGCTTTGATATAGAAAGATTATCAAAAAAACTCAATTTACAACAATACAATTGAGCATATATAAGGACAGGTTTATACCAGTCCTTTTTTTATATAATATAGAAACTGTTTTGCATAGTTGGTGTAGATATCTAACCTGAGATTCAGCTACTCGTAAACCCTTTAATGTGGGCTGATAACTAAACACAACATAATAGAGCCAACGCAGGAACAGGTTGCAACCTGTTCTTATAATTAATTATATTGTTTCTGTTCTCCATTGATACTGTGTAAAAACCTATGCAGAGCTTCACATAGTAAACACATACTTCAAAAGCAACAAGCATAAAAAAAAGCAGTAAGTTTAAAACTCACTGCTTTTTTATTTATCAATATAGAAAACCCTAAGGTTTTATGAATGTTCGAATAATTGCTTATTCAGCTTTTTCTTCTTTTGCTGGTTCTTCAGCAGGAGCTTCTTCTTTTGCAGCTTCAGCAGCAGCTTTCTCAGCCTTCTCAGCTTCAAGTGCAGCTACCTCATCAGCTTTTTTCTTAGCTAATTCGTCAGCACGTGCTTGATTTGCTTTTTTCTCAGCGTCTAAACGAGCTTTGTCTTCAGCACGTTGTTTTTCTTCTTCTGCACGTTTTACTGATTGAATGTCTTTATTCTTGTTAGCTACCCATTCTTCGTATTTGCGGTTAGCTTCTTCTTCAGTAAATGCACCTTTTGTTACACCACCTAATAAGTG
>CAZBVD010000110.1:0-6191 GCA_964495235.1 uncultured Dysgonomonadaceae bacterium
GTGTTTTAATAGATCACGTAGTACATCATAAGAATTCTTACCATAGGAGCTAACCCCGAGTAGCTCGAAGAGTTCTTCATGCTGCACTTAGAGATTATTAATTCTAGGTTGATCAACAATGTACTCCACAGTTGTATATTTATACCATTGGCACTTTCACCATAAAAATAACAAAAGGGAGGTTTTGCTTTATCTACTTGAAAGAGTGTTCTATCATGCTTACTCTACTTATCCCATTTATCCCATGAGATTGAAGTTTGAATTTTATTGGAGTGAAATCTGATTTTTTATTTCATTGTGTTTCTTTCATTGTGTTTCTATTTTCTGTTTTGTTACGCCAGGATTTGGGTTAGAAAAACCACGCTATTAGCTCCATCCTCACTTACTTTTGTTAACACATCTCTTAATTTTCCTTATCGAAAATTATACCAATTACTGCTATTGCCATCAATAAACCCTGAGTGTTTATATTTCATATTTTAGCAGAGTGATATCAACTTGTATCAGTTTTTATGATAGAAGAAAAGAATATAATCAGTATTGATAACCATATAGCTAATAATCAGATTCTTACACTTGTATATAATATAAAATACTATTACAATGAAAATTATCAGTCAGCTACATTTTTCATTGTAACATTACAATGAAAATTATCAATCATCTACATCTCTCATTGTTAAACATTTCCATGCATATTCATACACTACTACCGCTCATTGTGTTAACACTACTTCACGTATCATACTGTTTACCCCCTCATATACATATCAATACATAATAAATGGGTCATCTATTAACATTATTGTCTTTTTACCTACATCCCTATGTAAGTTCACCCCTTCGCCAGTTGTCTGACTTTATGTCACATTTGCCATAATCCCTTCCAAAAAGTAGTACTTTATGTCACATTTGGTCCTTTTTCACGCTTTGTAGCGTAACAATGAAAATTATCAGTCACCAATACAACTCATTGTTGTATTACAATTAGCACCCTTAGTCATCAATAGTTTTCATTGTTCTGTTACAATGAGTATTATCAGTCATCAATAATCTTCATTGTTTCATTACAATAAAGGGTCTCTCTCACCTATACTTCTCGTAGTTGTTTAACAATATAGGGTCTCTTTCACCTATACCTCATGTAGTTGTTTAACAATGAGGGATGTCTCTCACCAATACCTTACGGAGTTGTTTAACAATGAGGGGTGTCTCTCACCTATACCTTACGGAGTTGTTTAACAATAAGGGATGTCACTCATTCATATCTCATGTAGTTGTTTTACAATGAATCCCCTTGCACATCACTCCTTCATATTGTTATATTACAACCAGGAGTCTCTCACATCAATTGTAGTTGTAGTTGTATCACAGCTATCGACCTCACACATCAATTGTACATGTATATGTGCAACAATACCTATCCTTCAAATAAAAGAACTGCTATATTTGTTTAGCAATCTGCTTTTATAAAAGCAATTAAAGTTTAATTTAAAATATTAGTGTCCGTTACCAGGACAGTTATTATCTTTAATTGATTAAACAGAAGTGCTAAAAATCAGCAAAAGATATGGTGGAGAACATTATGTCAAACATTTTGAGGCCTGGCATCATCTCGTTGCTATGCTTTACGCCACCATTATGAGGTTTGATTCATTACCTGAGATACAAGCTTCTATGACAGCTGAGACAAGAAAACTATCGCATTTAGGATTGAATAAAATACCAAGGAAAAGCACCCTCGAATATCCCGAAAAAGATTGGGGTGTAAGGATTGAAAAACTCATAAGACCACCAGATCACCAATCACTTTATGATTAGGGGAGCTTGAAAAAAAATCTCTCAATCGCTTATTCATAAGTGATTGAGAGGTGTGTTATGGCATTTTTTTGAGTTTTATCGGACACCTAAAAAACAAACTAAATAATAGAATTTCTAATCAAAAGTCAATCCCAATAAACTGTTCTCCCCTCTTTTGCCGACTTTCTGGCTGCATCAAGAATCTCTACTACTCGTACATTATTCTCTAATGAATAAAGGCTATAAGGTTCAATCACTATTTTATCTGTAAGAACATCATAAAAGTAAGAAAATGGATCGGTGTAAACAACCACATCAGCTTTGGTAATTACCTGTTTTTCTTCTCGCTTCATACTCCTATTGCGAATATAAGCTTCTTGATCATCTACAGTTTTAATATATCCATTGGTAGTGTATATCTCCATATCCTTTCTACCAAATGGCCAATTCCACGAAGCTTGAATAATACATTGCGATTGTGGATATGAAACAATAATAGTAGCCTCATCATCCACATTTGGGTATACATCGGGTTTAAATTGTCGAAGCACAGCAGTAACCGAAATTGGCTTTTCGCCATTAGTTAATGCCGTCATTAAGTTCGCACCATAACAACCAAAATCGACAACAGCACCTCCTCCATTTTTAATAGGATCTGTCAACCAGTCTAAAAAGAAATTATCAACACCTATTTCTTTTGGTCCTTCATGCCCATCGTGAATTACTACTTTGCGGATTAATCCAAAGCTAACATCATTGCTCATTTTATTTAATGACCAAGCTGTTGTAGGATACCACGATGTTTCATAGTTAGTTAGTAAATGAATATTGTATTCATTAGCTAACCGAGTCATCTTTCTTGCATGTTTCATATTCACAGCGAGTGGTTTTTCTACCATTACATGAATTCCACGCGGCGCACAAGCCTCAACAACAGCAAGATGGTCGAACACAGACCCAAATGCAACTACTGCTTCGGGCTGCACCTTATCTAACATTTCTGTCAAGTTAGAATAAACAAGTTCGGATTGAAGATTAAACTCTTTGGATCTTCTTTTAATCAAATCATTGTTTGACTCCCAAACTCCAACTATTTCAAAATCTTTTTTATCTGCTCTTCCAAGAATAAATGATATATGACCATGCGACATTCCTGCAACTGCTAAACGAATGGGTTTTTGCACGGTTGAATCTGCATGAGTTGGTAAAACAAGCAACAAAAGTGTCATTGCAAAAACAATATATTTTCTCATAATGTAATTTTTATAGATTATATAAATAATTATTCTTCTAAATGCAAGTAATAAAACATACTCTTTAAAAGCAAAAGTAGATATATAAATTGGTTTTATAACTAACTGCTTATTATAAATTTATTAGAAACCATTGTGCTGTCATTTCTCACAAAAGATTATTAATTAATATATAATTGCTTGACTTTTATTGTGTTTTAATCCAAAAAAGTGTATCTTTGGTTGCAACATAAAACCATTTTGAGAGGGTATTCAGTTGCTTTAAATCGATATCATATTCATAAATACCTTCCTAAATGAAACTTTATTATAACTAATTTCTATCATGAGCAGAGCATTTATAAACGAAGATCAACAAGTAGAAGCACCTTTCGTTCCACCACGTGCTGATTTACCCAAAGGTGTTACCAATTATGTAACTCCCGAAGGACTTGAAGCCCTATTAAATGAAAAAGAAGAGCTTGCTACAAGACTTAAAGAGCTAAATGAAGGTGAAGAGCATGGAAAAATGACTGCTATAAAAGTAATTCATATTAAACTGGAAATGCTTGAAAACCGAATTATCACTGCAAATGTTGTTGAACATGAAAGCCAAAATTTGAACGAAGTTCACTTTGGTTCTAAAGTACTATTGCAAATAGGAAGAGGAAAAAAGACTCGCAAACTCCAAATTGTGGGAGTTGACGAAGCCGACCTTAAAGAGGGCAAAATTGCATTTACAGCTCCACTTGCTAAAGAGATGATGAACAAAAAAGTTGGCGATAGAGTTGTTCTTAAATTGGCGCATGGCGAAAGTGTTTTTAAAGTATTAGAAATTGAATAATATCATATTTATATAAATTATGCGAAGCTTTTACTTCTATAAATTAAAGATCAAATTAAAGAAAGTCTTCTTTTTTAGCGAAATAAATACACAAAAGCTGTAATTTTGAACTACTTAAATGAATTATAAACCGAACTGTGTAAGCTTTATCTTGTTATTTATTTAAGTATGTAACGATAAAATTGATTTAATAATCCCCTAATTTATACTCTATGTTTACTCACCATCTTTTTTGGGTTACTTTAGCGCTACTATTTTGTGCTGCTATGAACATAAATGTCTATTTTAAATATAGTGGATCAAACACCATTTTACAAAATAGCATTGGACTTTTAGGCATACTCGGTTTAATTACTGGTCATGCAAGATTTTTTATGATCTCAATAGAATTAAATTGGTGGTGGTTTTTTGGTGGAATAGCTATCTCCGTTGTCAGTATAGGAGTATTCTCTTTTTTGTTCAGAAGTAAAATAAGTTCGTTATTCGCAATTATTAATTTCATCCTTATTCCTTTCTTTTGGTGGTACGGAAGCCGATTCAATACTGTGCTTTCATTTGATTGGTTTTATAGTTTTATAGATAGCATACATACTTTTTTTGCATAACTTAAGCACAACACCTAATCATTTTTTTATTACACTATATACACAACAAAAACCCTAACTTGTTTTTTGTTTAGAAGAGCTCATTAAACTTAGGCTTAAAAACTGCTAGCTGTATTTTTAAACTCATTCTGCTAAAATACCCCAGCTACCACCTCTCACATAACTTTAAGATTGAATTCATCAATACAAATGATCCATCTATCATTTTTGCACTTTTTAACATGTAGATTTATATACTTCATTTTCACTTCATTTTTTCTCACTTAACATACCCTTTAAGACTCATTCTAGCTACCACTATAACTAGAAAGTAGCCTATATAGCAAAAACACAAAAACAGCATTTAACATAAATGAATTCATTATCTAAATATACAATCAAATCAGATTATCAAGCAAATAACTTTTCATGAACATCTAAAAAATTATATCTTTGTCGATTGTTCAAAACCTCAATTAAATAAAAACGTCTTTATTGTGAAGAGTTACATCACGAAAGAAGAAAAAGTCAGATGAATTTAAAAAAGGAGAAAGAAAAACTTTACTCACAAAACTTCACTAAGTATGGCTTTGACATGCATGTGTTTGTATCAATTGTTACAACACTTTTAGTTTTAGCATTTAGTATCTTGTCTATTGTAAAACCAAACGTATCGGCAGAATTCTTTGCAAACACCAATATCGCAATTAAAAAAAACTTCAATTTGTTCTTTGTTCTAACTATAAATGCCTCTCTGTTTTTTTTGCTTTTTATTAAATTTTCGAAATTTTGGAATATTAGATTAGGTAGTTATACTGCCAAACCTGAATCTAACCAAATAACCTCAATAAATAATTACTCTCAAACGTCAATTTGTCAAATCGGACAAAGACGCCAAGTTTGAGTAGAATCAAATAAAATAAACCAATAATATTAAACTTTACAACGACTTAATTTAGATGAATTTAAAAAAAGAGAAAGAAAAACTTTACTCCAGAAATTTCACAAGGTGGGGCTTCGACATGAATGTGTTTGTATCTTTAATTACAGCACTACTAGTTTTAGCATTTAGTTTATTCACAATTTTAAAACCAAATGTATCTGCGGAATTCTTTGGCAATGCCAACACTGCTATAAACGCTAACTTCAACTGGCTATATATATTCACAGTAAATGCATCATTAGCTTTTTTGCTTTTTATTGGATTTTCAAAGTTTGGAAATATCAGATTGGGTGGCTATACTGCTAAACCCGAGTTTAACGATATAGCATGGTTTTCCATGATGTTTAGCGCTGGTATAGGTATAGGTATTTTCTTCTACGGTGTAGCAGAACCCATTCTCCACTTAAACATTCCAGAAGCTCATCAAAGTGGTTCTCAATTTGATAACTTCAAGGTAATGTATCTTCACTATGGAGTGCATGCTTGGGCTATATATATGATATTTGCTATAGGGCTTGGATACTTTTCTTACAACAAAGGTCTTCCGTTTGCTGTACGCAGTCTGTTCTATCCTCTTCTGAAGGAAAAGATATATGGTATATGGGGCCACGTTATAGATACAATAGCCACACTAGCTGTTCTTTTCGGTTTAGCTACTTCACTAGGTTTAGGTGCAAGACAAATAAATGCTGGACTTAACTATGTGTTTAATATTCCCAACACACCCAATGTGCAGGTAATCCTCATTATATTTATCACTCTCATTGCCACTGTCTCTGTTGTAAGTG
>CAZBVD010000111.1:0-6164 GCA_964495235.1 uncultured Dysgonomonadaceae bacterium
AAGCATCCTATTAAAAAAATCAAAGAGATTAAAAGAGTATATTTAAGCATATCATTATATAGTATTGGTTCTGCATTGTTTAAACAGCCATTTAACAAGCTTATTTCACTCAAAAAAAATTACTTAGGAGTAAACACTGATAGCACCAAAACAAAAAAACATTAGCCAACAAATCTGTCAGCTAATGTTTTATTAATTATATATTACTATAAGAATCGTAGGGTTCAGAATTCTATTTTCCCTTCAACAATTCCTCAACAGCTTTTTCCAACTGCAAGTCTTTGCCTTCAATAATAGATGCTGGTGTGTTGTACACTTCAATATCTGGCTCAAGGTCTTGGTTCTCAAGATAGTTTCCACGCATATCTTTCACTGCTACTTGCGGTATGCCAAAAACAATGCTTGGGTCAATTTGCGATTCCCACCAAACGGCTGTCATTGTTCCAGGAACAGATGTGCCTATCAGTTTGCCTATTCCTAATTCTTTGTAGAGCCAAGGGAAACCATGAGCGTTTGAATAGTTGTCTTCGCAAACAAGCACTGCCGATGGTTTGAGCCATTTGTTGAATGGGTCGCTACCTATGTATTGCCCACGAGGCTCAAAGCGTTGATATTCTTTTCCGCTTAGTAGGGTCACTAAATCATCGTGCAACCATCCGCCACCATTGTGCCTAGTGTCTATAATTATAGCTTCTCTGTTTCTGTATCTACCCAACACATCGGAATATACCTCGCGGAAGCTATTGCTATCCATTCCACGAACATGAACATAACCTATTTTTCCATTCGATAGAGAGTCAGTCATTACACGACGTTGCTCTACCCATCTCTTGTAAAGCAGGTTTGATTCTGCTTCAAGTGAAATGGGTTTTACCCACTCTTCTTTTTCTGCACCATTTTCCGACTCCTTGTAAGTAAGCAATACTTTCTTACCTGCTTTTCCTGCCAATAGGTGATAGTAATCTTTTCCTTTCTCTATTGTTTGGTTATCAATCTTTATGATGATACCTCCCGCTTTTAGATTGATGTTTGCGGCAGTCAGCGGTCCTTGATTAATCACTTCTTTTATCTTCAGGCCATCTTTGCTGTATGCTTCATCATAAAAAGCTCCTAAAGTGGCCGTCGGCATTGCCGCTTTGGGTGCTACATATCTAGCTCCTGTATGCGAGCCGTTTAGTTCGCCCAGCATTTCTGAGAGCATTTCTGTAAAATCGAAGTTGTTGTTTATGTGCGGTAGGTATCGTTGATAGGTTTCTTTGTAGCCTTCCCAATCAATACCATGGAGGTCTTTTACATAAAACTTATCTAACACCTGTTTCCAAGCATGATTGAATATATAGGTGCGCTCTTCTTCTGGCTCGTATTCAAATTGGGCTGCTATTTTTATTGGTTTCACACTGCCTTTGGCCATGTCAATCTTTTTGAGTTGACCTTTACTGAGCATCAAAATGTTTTTGCCTTCTTTGTCGGTATGTAGTACGCCAGCACCAGTTGCTTTTGATAATATTTTAGAAGAACGTTTTTTTAAATCATACTCCCAAAGGTCGTAGTCTTTTTCAAATCGAGTGAGGTAGTAAAGCTTATCGCCATCTTTGTTTAGCATAGCATCTACCACCGAAGAAGAGTTGGGTGTGAGGCGGATTATTCTGTCTCTCCTGTTTTCAAGATCAAACTCTAGGGGTTTTACATCTTTCTTCTTGCTCTCCTTATCTTTCTTATCGTCCTTTTTATTCTCATCATCTTCTTCTTTTTCTTTCTTCTCTTGTTCCTTAAGCAGAGCTAGTTCTTCTTTGCTCATCCTGAACTTGTCATATTCTTGGCTATCAAAAAACATAATGTAGGCATCTTTATGAGCACCCCAGCTGCCATGGCTGCGATATCCGGCACGGTCCGAAAACCATATCATAGCCTTGCCATCAAGTGCAAAACGTGGGTTGCTATCAGAGTAGCCACTTTCGGTGAGATTGGTAATCTGCCCACTTCCGTCTGCGTTTATCAATGCTATATCGGTGTTGTTCCATCCACCTACACTTATATACTTAGCTATAATCCATTTGCTGTCGGGCGACCATCTATACCATTGATCACCATCGGAGTAGGAGTAGTTGTACTTTCCATCTAACACTGTGCGTGTTTTTTTACTGCTTAGGTTTAGTACACGTATTTCTGTGCGGTTGTGCAAATAGGCAATCTCTTTACCATCGGGTGAGTAAAGGGGTTGAAACGATGCTACTTTGGAATCTGTCAATTGCTCTTCTTTAAATTTAGAGGCATAGATGAAAGACTTCTCATCTTTCTTAACTAACGATGTTTGGTATAAATTCCAAAGTCCGTTGCGCTCCGATGCGTAAAGTATTGATCGTCCATCGGGGCTATAAGATACATTGCGTTCTTGCTCGGGGGTATTGGTGATGCGGCGGGTAGTGCCATATTCCACTGAAGTTACAAACACATCTCCACGTACAACAAAAGCAATCTCCTTACCATCTGGAGACACAGCCATCTCTTTGGCTCCGCTGGTAAAATTGATGTGTTTGAGCTTGTTTTCTTGGTTGTCTTTTAAAATCTGGATAGACACTTTTTGAGGTTCTCCTTGCTCTTGCATGGTATATATTTCTCCTTTAAAAGTGAAGCAGAGCGTTCCGTTGTTACTAACCGAAAGGAATCTTACAGGATTGTCTTTAAAATTGGTCAGCTTTGTTGCTTCGGCATCATCTAGTCCTCTTTTGTATACATTGAACGATCCATCTTGTTCGCTCAAGTAGTAAAACGATTCTCCATCGGCACTCCAACGTGGGGTTCGGTTCTCTCCCTTAAATGTAGTGAGCTGCTTATATGTTTTGTTCTCTTCTAGCTCATGCAACCAAATATCGCGTGTGATAGATGAGGTATGTCTTTTTCTCCAAGGGTCTTCGTATCCTTTTTTATCGTGGTAGAGCAGCTTTGTTCCTGTGGGGTCTATAGATATATCTTCCATTGTGAGCGAAGAGAAAAGAGTGGGGCGGTTGCCTGCAGTATTCACTTCATAAACCTGAGGAAATCTAGCAGATGGAAACTCTCCATGCATAGCATCGTGTTTAATAACTGATGTGTATAAGATGCTCTCATTGTTGCGAAATGTAATAGGATGTGCATCTGAAGTGTGGGTAGTTAATCTTTTTGGTGCACCTCCCTGGGCTGACATCAAGTAAATATCGAAACTGTTTTCGCGATTAGATGAAAACGCAATTTGAGTGCCATCGGGCGACCATACTGGTCTTGTATCGTGAGCAGCATGTGTAGTTAGCTGTATGGCACGACCACCCTCAACGGGCACTTTAAAAATATCGCCTTTATACGAAAAGGCTATCTCCTTGCCATTGGGCGATATTGCGCTATAGCGCATCCATAGAGGAGGTTCTTGTGCTTTCATAGTAAGTGTAGCAATGAAAGTGATTAAAATAAGCAGAGTTTTTCTCATTTTAGTACTGTTTATAAATAAAATATAAGTGAATAGTTTATCAATGTTGTTATATTCTCGTTTATGTGTGAGCTGTATTAGCAAAAGCTGAATGCTCTTATTATTATGAGTTGAAGGAAGATGTAAAAGAGAGCAAAGATAGCAAAAAAGCAGATTGTGAAAAGATATGATAACTTCAGTTTTACAAATAAGTAGAGCTATGCCTTCAGAAGTTGAGGTTGTAATAAAAGAGCTCCTAGAATATCTTAGCAATAACCATTAAAAAAGGACATCTAATTAAAGATGCCCTTTTTTTTATATACATAATCAGTTAAGAGTGTTTATTTCATCAACGATTGAAATGTGTTGTTGCTTCTGTATTTAGCAAACTCTAAATCTGTAGCAGCTTGCATTTTCATAGCGCTGTCGCGTTCTATTGCTGTGCGTAAGTTGTCAGACACCTCGTTAAAGTTATTGGTGCGTGCTGCAATTATTGCTAGCAAATAAGCAGTTGTAGCATCTGGGTTTTTGATATTTTTCAAGATTTCAGATGCTTGGTTGTAATTTTTAGTAAGTAAATGAGCCAATGCTGCGTTGTTTGTTTTAACATTGCCAAAAGCTTCAGTAGCTTTTGCATACTCACCATTTTTCAAGTACAATAGACCCAATGCTTGCTCTATGTTTTTAGCACCCGAAGCTCTACCTAATAGCTCTTCAGCTTGGCCAGTTTCGTTTTTGTTAAGAGCAAGTAATGCAAGATTCACATTAGCCTCTGGAGCTTGTGATTTTACTTGCAATGCACGATTATATGCTTGCATAGCTTTGTCAAATTGTCCTGCACGGTAGAAGTTTGAACCAATATTGTTCCAAGCACGATAGTCATCCGAATAGTTAGCAGTGATAAACTGATAAATTTTCTCTTGTTCTACTGTGTTGTCAGTCAAAGTGGCTGCATACATTAGTTCTTCTATATCCAATTCTTTTGGATTGTTTTTCCAAACAGTCATAATTTCATCGTCAGACTTACCAATAATCTGGATGTTAGCAGTTAATCTTGAACGACGTAGTTGTGGCAAAATAGTTTGGGCCAATTCTTCGAAAACAAAAGAGATGTTTTTGATTTCTCTCTCTCTCGTTTCTGGATCTTCATACATAGATAGTACACGAAGAACTAAATCTTTGTCTTGCAAGTTAGAAGCTTCAACCAACTGACGGAAACCTTCCCAGTCTTCTGCTGTGTAGCGAGCGTTGATTTCAGTGTTCATATCTTCTTTTTTCATCTCATCCTTAAGATAAGCAGAAGTTCTTTTTTCACGTTCAGCTGCAAGTGGTTCGTTTATATCAAGACCTCCATCAGGCGATGCATATGCAGATATTTCAATATCTACTTTTTGACGTTCGTCTTTATATGCTTCTTTCACACGTTTTTTCCAAGCTGCAATTTCACTCTTGCTCAACTCGCTTGATCTTAGATTGGCTTGTTGGATTAAGAAAAGAATATTAGCATCTTGTTTTTGTTGAATAATGCGTTGAAAAGCATCTTGAGCGTCTGAAGGGTCTGTGCTAAGTGCACTTGCCAAGGCTGAAGTAGCTACTACTCCGTCTGCAACTTTTACTTCGGGAAGTTCTACTTGTTTGCCTTTGATTTTTGCATTGAAGCGAAGGAATAGTTCCGACTCGCGCATTGCAGGCTCATATTCAAACTTTAAATTCATTGCTAGGTTACCACCTCTGGTTTTATGTATTACAATACCATTTCCAGCTACTTTGTCACCTTGGTATGTATATGGAGTTCCGTAGGCCTCTCTGCCCACAAACTTCAAAACAGGCGTAACTACTACAGTAGCGTGAGAATTGAACCATTTTTCAGGAAACACCCCGTTTATTGAAACAGGAACTTCATTGCCAACTGTCTCTAGTGGAGATGGTGTAACATTGAAGTTAGATGGTGTTAATGGTTGCAGTTTGCTGCTGCAAGATGTGCTTAGTACACCTACAAAAGCAAGCATTAGAAGCGATAAATAAATGTTTTTAATCTTCATGAAAATAATTTGTTTTATTAAGTTTAAATGTTTGTGTCAACGTCCTTACAAAAATACCATTTTATTATGATTCTCAAAAAGAAGAGAGTTGAAATGGTAGGTTTTTTAGTATTATTCTATATTGAAACCCAGTTTTTTTGCCAAAGTAGCTGTTTCGCTATTTATGTTCACAATTGTGTATGCACTATACTCTCTTCTTAGTGGATAGTGTGAGCGAAAGTAGTGAAATTTCCCTGGATTATCTTTCAATAAGACCGAATCTGTCAAGGGGTCGTAGCTATAAAATATAGCTTCAGCCAATTGATTATTGTGGCTATACTGAGATAAGTTAATTATAGAATTTTCTGGTTCAATTATTGGAAGTAGCTTTATTGGATCTTTTTTTAGGTTGAAGAAATTGTTGATCGTTTGCAAACTCATCATTGTAGCTTTCCATTTTCCATCGGCTGAGTAACCTGCAATATGTGGTGTTGCAATATCTACCATTTCCAACAGTTCGCTATCAATCTTTGGTTCGTTTTCCCAAGTATCTATAATAGCTCCTGAAACAGTACCCTTTTTGAGGGCACTCTTCAAAGCCTTACCGCTTACTACGGCCCCTCTAGAGCTGTTGATGATGATTGGTTTCTTAGCTAAGTTATCAAGAAAACAGTCATCTGCAAGGTGAAATGTAGCATGCTTTC
>CAZBVD010000112.1:0-6157 GCA_964495235.1 uncultured Dysgonomonadaceae bacterium
GCTGTAAACTCTTTTGCTTTTGCTTCCCACTTTGGGTCTTGTGTATATTCATACATATACCAAAGAGTACCCGGAAAGAAACCACTTGTCCACCAACGTGCTTCTCTCACTATCAACTTTCCGTCTTCACCCAATGTGTGAGGGCTAACTAATGGACTCTCTGCCTTTACACTAGCGCTTCGCATATCATTTTGTATTGCTGAATCTATTGCTTGAAAAGCATAATCCAACTGTTTTGCAGCAAAATCAAAATTATCAGCAATAACATCAATTTTATCTGTTGTTTTATCATTCTTACATGACGATAACAACAGTGTTGCCCCTAAAAGTGCTGAAATTAAAAAAATCTTTCTCATAATTTACTCTTAATAATTTATTCCTTTATAAAAACTTGTAGTATAATCTTCTCGATTATTTTTTGTCAAAGATACAATAAATACTAATAATAAAATTATAATATTGGTTGTGATTATACAGATAGGTTACTATGTAAAGGCTCCAAATTTATTAATACCAACTTAAAGCCATGATATTTTGATTTGTTTGTTGTATAAAACACTGTATATTTACAGTTTATTTAACTAACCAGTTTTACAATTTAGCAGCTCTGCAAGATAGATAAAGCTTTAGTAATATTTATTAAACCAAAACATATAAACATGAAATACAAAAAAACTCCTTGCTATTTAGCTGCTTTAGGATTAGCAGTTGCACCTGTTTTTTATTTCTCTAGTTGCAAAGAGAAAACATCGGAAGAGCTTCCCAATATTTTATGCTTAGTAAGCGAAGACAACAGCCCAATGCTAGGATGCTATGGCGACGAATTTGCAACAACACCCAATCTTGATGCTCTGGCTGCCGATGGGTTTCTTTACACACATGCCTATGCCAATGCACCTGTTTCTGCTCCTACTCGCAACACTATTATAACAGGAGTGTATGCAAGCTCTGGTGGTAACCAACATATGCGTAGCAATTACTCAAAATCTGAAGAAGTAAGAACTTATCCCGAATATTTACGACAAGCTGGTTATTATTGTACCAATAATTCAAAAACCGACTACAATACTCCATCTATCAACCCCGATCAGATTTGGGATGAGAGCAGCGAAACAGCTCATTATAGAAACAGAGCAGCAGGTCAACCATTCTTCGCTGTATTTAATACAAATATTTCTCACGAAAGTAGAATTCATACTTATACACCCAACGAAGAATTAAGACATAGGCCCGAAGAAGTTCCACTACCACCCTATCATCCTACAACACCCGAAATGAAGCATGACTGGGCACAGTATTACGACAAAGTGGAAGACATGGACACTTGGATTGGTGAAAGGCTGCAAGAGTTGAAAGATGCCGGACTGGCTGACAACACTGTAGTTTTTTACTACGGAGATCATGGAGGTGTTTTAGCACGTAGCAAACGCTATGTATATGAAACAGGCACACGTGTGCCATTTATTGTGCATATACCCGAAAAGTTTAAGCACCTGTTTCCTGCCGAAAAGAAAGGTACTGAGATCAACCGCCTTATCAGTTTTGTAGACTTAGCTCCTACATTACTCAGCATAGCTGGAGTTTCAAAGCCCGACTATATGCAAGGCAATGCTTTTCTTGGAGAGCAAAAAACTGAAGATCCAGAATATGCATATATGTTTAGAGGTAGAATGGATGAAAGATACGACATGAGTCGTGCAGTTCGCGACAGCAAATATAGGTATATACGCAATTATATGCCGTTTAGAATTTATGGTCAACGCTTAGAAACCCTTTGGAATGCACCATCTACTGGTTCGTGGGAACAGGCATATCTGAATGGAGAGTGCAATGAAACACAAAGTGTTTTCTGGAACACCAAACCTGTAGAAGAATTGTACGATACTGAAAATGATCCTTGGGAAATAAACAACCTTGCAAACGATCCACAATACAGCCAAGTTTTGGAACGTATGCGTAAAGCTAATCGTGATTTACTAAGCACTATAAAAGATACTGGGTTTATTCCCGAAGGTGATTGGGAATCACTTGTCAACGGTATGCCTATGTATGACTATATGCGTTCTGGAAACATAGACTTGGAAGCTATTATTGATGCTGCAGAGATAGCAACACTTGGCAAGGTGGATAACTTAGAGAAGCTACAATTGCTTCTATCAAACGATGATAGCACTATACGCTATTGGGCAGCAACAGGATTGCTCATTTTAGGCAATGAGGCAGTTCCAGCTGTAAACAGCTTATTAAGTGTGCTTGAGGACAGCTCTGCCAGTGTAGTAACAGTAGCATCTGAAGCATTATATAATTTAGGAAAAAAGGATGAAGCTATAAAAGCACTCATTTCCGTCTTAGAAAGTCCGAAAGAGTTTATCCGCACACGTGCTTTAAATGCTATAGATTGTATAGAAGCAGAAAAATCACCTCAATTGATTGAAGGTATTGTAAAAATGACCAAAAACACACCAGAAATGACTCGCAACCGTTACGACCTTAGGGGAGCTAAGTGGTTACTTGAAAAATGGGGTGTAGATGCAGCTGACTATAACATAGATTTTGGTTGGTGATTAAATAACATACGCTTTAAAATAATGTTTTGCTAGCATTATTGGAGCTAGTAAATGGTGTTACTTTTATATTATAGGGATGGGTTGTGGCCTGTCCCTATATTGTTTTCGAACTTCTTGTAAAATCAAAGTATTTTTATTTGTTAATTCTATAAAACAATGTATCTTTACAGCCAATTTTAGCATGTAAAGTAAAGGGCTTAATCTAGGCCTTCTTTTATATAGGATAAAACCTTATTCATAAACACCTATGATTGAAAACATTTTTACTTGTGTTAACTTTTTTATTCAGTGATAAGTATACTTTTGAAAAACAATTACATTATACTCTAAATTATGAACGCCAAACCATTTAAGTTTTTAGTTAAACGGAGAATAGAAGCAGGTCTATTCTTAATTATATTTTTTGGGACCTTCACATTTATTGGCAGCAAAATGGGCTTGCCAAACATGCTTAATACTATTATGCAAACCTCATACAGTCTCTTAATAGATACTGTTTTTTACATTATGGCTATAACAGTACTGTCGGGGGCTTTGGGTAAAATTTTAACCGAGTTTGGTGTAGTTCGCTTGCTTGAAGTAGTATTGAAACCATTAATGAAACCTGTATTCAATTTGCCCGGTGTTGCAGCTTTGGGTGGACTGATGACATTTTTATCTGACAACCCTGCAATTATTAGCCTTGCAAAGGAAAAAAACTTTAGCCGATATTTTAAAAAGTACCAATTAATATCTCTCACCAACTTTGGTACAGCCTTTGGAATGGGACTAGTAGTAATAATTTTCATGACTGGTAGAGGGTTTGGTTATGCAGCTGTTATCGGATTGGCAGGTTCTATTATTGGCAGTATTATCTCAACAAGATTAATGCAGAAATTCACTATTAAAGCTTATCCTCATTTCGAAACAGAGGAAGTTGAAGGTGGAGATGAAGAAAAAATCTCTTTCAGGTCTGAGGGTAGTATTTTTTTAAGAGCATTAAACTCAATTCTAGACGGAGGGAAAACTGGAGTAGATTTAGGACTAGCAATTATTCCTGGAGTTCTTATTATCTCAACATTTGTTATGATACTCACTTTTGGTCCTAGTCCTGAAGGATACACCGGAAAAGCTTATGAGGGAATAGCCCTACTACCCTATCTTGCAGGGAAGATCAACTTTGTTTTCTTGTGGTTGTTTGGATTTGAAAATCCAGAATTAATTGCTTTCCCAATAACCTCTTTGGGTGCAGTGGGTGCAGCACTTAGTTTAATTCCTAAATTTCAGAGCGAAGCCCTTATAGATGGCAACGCCATAGCAGTGTTTACCGCAATGGGTATGTGTTGGAGTGGATTCTTAAGTACTCACACAGCAATGCTCGACTCGCTGGGATACAGAGAGCTTACAAGCAAAGCTATTATTTCGCACACAATAGGCGGACTTGTTGCAGGAATATCGGCACACTGGATTTATTACTTTATAAGTATGACCTTGAGCTAAAAGTTTTAACACAATCAATTCAATCATCAACAATACATTCTAAAATATTGCAAGTAACGTGTATACTGTTCAAGCAATTACTCAGGGCGTATGCAATAGACGCGTACAACGCTAGTGTAAGATACTCCAATTGCCATTAGGCTCAATATTGGGTTCAGCAAGAAACTTGTCTTCTCATCTCCTCTTTTGGTGGGTTTGGAAGCAAATTATTTTGTTTTTTTGCTGAAACTCTCCTAGTTTCCCTTCCCCTTCTATCAAAAAAAGTTTATTGTTTTTCGAACTATAAACTTTTGTTATATATGATTACTCGCATTATTTACGACCTTTGGCATGAAATTAGAGAACCAATCAAAAACTGAAAGTTTGGTTATGGATTAATTATATAATTAACCTGCAAATATGAAAATAAAAAAAACAAGCGTTTACTTGCTAACTTTCTTTGTTGCACTATCATTATTTGCCTGTGTAGATAATGCATATGATTTATCTAATATCGACTCCACAATAGGTGTCAAAGTAAATGAATTAGTTGTTCCATTAAAACTAGATGCAATAACACTCCAAAACATGCTCAACTTAGAAGACAATAGTCAAATTAAGGAAATCAATGGAGAGTATGCTTTTCTTGAGGAAGGCAGTTTTTAATCCAATCCTATTGAAATACCTTCATTTAAGATACCAGCTCTAAACATTACTCCTATTATTGAAACCGTGGATCTTATTTCTTACGATATCGATACCTCACTGCTCACACTGAGTGATAAATCTCCTTCTCTCAGCATCCCCGATGACTATCTCTTATTTGATGCCGAGATACCCGAAACTTCTACCTCATTTAATATTGAAGTACATAATATTGATCCTGCTTTAGTGAAAATTGATGAGATAGGCGTCAATTTTTTAATAGAACTTTCTTTTAATTTTACAGGATTGGATGCCATCCTTAATAGCATTGAAATTCACGACCTTTCAATCCAATTGCCTAAAGGACTTAAAGCCACTGCATCTGACCAAGGTATCTATGACCCTTCAACTGGTAAATTATCATACAGCAATCTCATCATATCAGATAAAACCCTACGGAAAGGACTCATCCTTTCCGTATCTAAAATAGATACAGAGCAAGCTGGACTTAAACTTGCCAATGGTAAACTATTGTTAGAAACCATTTGCTCTCTTTCGGGCAAGCTCGCTATTTACGGACGCAACTTGAAACAGCCTAAAACAAATAACTTATCAACTAGAAGTCAACTTCCCTAATGGAGATATAGAGCTAACTGACTTTACAGGAGATGTGCGCTATCAGTTTAATGGCATCAACGCTTCACCAATAATTATTGAAGATGTCCCTAATTTGTTGCTACAAGTAGGAACAGATATTCGCATTGTCAATCCACAAATATACGTATCTATAATCAATCCTTTATACAACGACTATCAATTGTATACCAAAGGCGGCATTAAGTTAACTCCTACACCACAGAGTAATCTCATATTTGAGAGCAACCTCACATTTGACAAAGCAAAGAATCAATTTTGCTTATCGCCCACAAAACCCGAAGAAATTTATATTGCAGGTTCAACCCATGTACAGTTTGCCAGCTTGGGCAACATTCTTAGTGGAGACCAGCTACCCAGTAAAATTGATATTGAAATTATTAACCCTGAGGTTCCACAACAAACCGTGCACAACTTCAAATTAGGACAAAACTTAGGAACTGTTCAAGGAAACTACTTCTTCTACACACCCCTAGCCTTGACACACGAAGCACAAATATATTATACCAACACATTGAATGGATGGAGTGACAAAGAATTGGATATGATGACTGTAGACCACTTAGATATAAATGCCAAAGTGGAATCAAACATCCCATTCGGATTCAAAGTAATTGCTTACCCTATTGATAAAAGTAGAAATAAAATAACTAAAAACGGACAACCGATCGAAGCTATCTTACAATCGGTAGGAACTAATGGAGAAAGCAGTGATATGCTTCCAGCATTGGCCAACACCAACATTGTAATTGAAATTGAAGGCCCTTTAAAAGATATCGACGGTATCATGCTTAAAGCAATACTAAGCGGTGCAGAAAACAATAACTCCCTCA
>CAZBVD010000113.1:0-6156 GCA_964495235.1 uncultured Dysgonomonadaceae bacterium
ATTGTTCTTTGAATAAAAAAGCTGCACCTTCTTACAAAAGTACAGCTTTTATATATTTCTCAGTTAAGAGAAAGAGTATTGCTTTTTGCTTTTAGACAGCACCACCAATAAGGAATACACCAGCCAATGCTACAATAGCATAAAGCTCTGGGAATACTGCTAAGATAAGTGTGTTTGTAAATACGTTGTGTCCTTGACCAATAGCAGCAATACCATTTGCACAAACCTGACCTTGGCGAATTGAAGAAAACAAGCCAATAAAACCAAGTGCCAAACCTCCTGCTAATACAGCAGCTGCTTGATGAATAGAGATATCGGGAGTAAGAATGCCAAAAATACTTTGAAACATATAGTATCCAGCAAAACCGTACAAACCTTGTGTACCTGGCAAAGCTGTTAATACAAGAAAGTTACCAAATGCACCATCGTTTTTCTTTAATGCACCCACTGCAGCATTACCTGCAATAGTAACACCATATGCACTGCCAACTCCAGATAAAATGAGCATTGCTGCAATACCCATATACGCTAATAATAGATTTAGTTCCATAATTAATTGAATTTATTTGATTTTTTGTAGTTTAATATTTATGTAAATGGTTGATATTTTTGTCCTCCTCCTGAAAACTCCGAATTCTTAAAGAACTCTACGAAGGTCAAGCGCATTGGATGCACAATAGCCCCCAGTGTGTTCATAAAGATATTGATGCCGTGACCTATCACAAAGATCAGAACAGTTACTATTGGGCCTATTATAGCATTGTCGGGGCTCATGCCCACAGCCAAGCTTGTGAATACGCTTGCCAAGATACCTCCAGAGAGACCCAAAGCAAACAGACGAACATATGATAGGATGTCACCCAAAAGCCCTGTTGCCATATTGTATGTATCCCAGAAGCCTAATCCTATGTTTAGGAATATATTTTTTCCTGGTGAGTTTACAAAGAAAATAGCTATTGCACTTATACCTAAAATAATTAGATGCACTGTACCGCCCATTGGCAAAATAGCTGGGAATAGTACTGCAAAAATAACGCTTAGCAATAGAAGAATCCAACCAATGGTTGATATCCCATGCATGAACCCAAATTGGATAGTTCGGTTGAATGCCTTAAGCACCATCCCGAACATAACTTGAATAACACCTAACACAAGGGATAGGCTAAACATAACGTTGTTGTCTAAGAATAAATTTTCCTTCAATGCTATTGCAATGGGCCAGTCTAAACTGTAGAGGTCAACCCCGAAGAATCCACCTGTTAGAAAACCTGTGAAGAAAGTAGAAATACCTAATACTTGCACCAAAGATAGAATAGACTTAAAAGAGTTGCCCAACGTTGATTTCATAAACATCTTTGCAGCAGTTGCTCCTACAAATAGAAACAAACCGTAGCCTATATCTCCTAATGATAGTCCAAAGAATATCATGAAGAAAGGTGCAAAGAAGGGAGTTAAGTCCAACTCGTTGTACTGTGGCAACATGTAAAGCTTGGTGATAGGCTCGAAAAGCTTGAAAAACTTATTGTTCTTCAACTTAATGGGCACATCGTCTTCGGGAGTTGGGTCGGTCACTTCGTAATAAGCCTCTTTAGATTGAAGATATGAAACAATTTTAGACTCGTTTTCTTCAGGAGCCCATCCTTGCATTACCATCAACTTATCGTCGGCAACTTTACTGGTATTTAAAACAACATTTTTCAAAGATATCTTAGACTCAACGTCGGCTATTGCGGCATCAATAGAAGGAATATCAGCTGACAGTGTCTTTAAATTTTCTACTTCATTATCGCGTTTTACTTTTATCTTCTCAATGAGATTTGATAATGCGCTAAACGATACATCTGGCAGCTTAATAGACTCTAAACCTATCTCTTCGGCAACATTGTTTTGCTTAGTTACGGTTATGAAGTTGTAACGACTAGACTCATTTATCAGAATTGCATTGTACATTGCTTCCCACTCAGGGTTGTATGCACTCTTTTGCACAGAAAAGAAATCAATAGTATACCCAGCTTCCTTTAATTTTTTAATTACGTCTGTATCGAAATTACCCCAAGGTTTAAGCAGCTCCAACTCTTTGGAAGCTACTTGCAGTTGCTGATCAATAGTTGTAATAGCCTCTTGAACACCGTCAACTTTTCCTGGTATTTTATATCCCAAGTCTATATTTGCTGCATTTTCAGGCATTGCTTCCTTTTCATCGGATATTGATTTTTGCAATATCTTTTTTATCTCTTGCAGTTTTTTTAATTGTCTTAAGTATTCTTCCAACTCATCGTTATACTCAACATCTTTTTCTTGATGAGCAACATGAATTAGTCCGAGCTTACGTAAGTCTTGCAAGAATACATCATAGTCATTATGATAGATCAAAAAAGAAAACTTCTTCATTTTTTTTACCATATTGAATCCTCCTTTTCTGCTCTTGCATCTTTTTTTGAACGCATAATTTTTTGTGAAGACTTAGAGAGGTTTTCCTCATCTTCAAGATATCTTTTAATCTTTAAGATTGCATCTTCATAACCTGGAATTTGCACTTTCTCGAAAAGGTTTACCTTTTGAGTTGTCTTTTTTCGAGCATGCTCCAACCTTCTAAGCTTGAGTTCAAAAAAATCGCGCTTAATTCCTATTTCTCCTAAGCGTTGTAATAAACTAACCCCATCCAAAAACCATTTAGGCCTATTGAAAACGCTAAATTGTTTGGTCTCAAACTCCACCCCTTCTAATACAAAAATGGGTACACCAGCAATTTTCTTCTTTGAAAGATTCACATCCTTCACTCGTATCAAGGTAGCATCAAACTCTGTCCAGAGCCCCACCATTTTGTCATACGAGCCTATTTCTTTTTCAAGTTCGTTGTCTAATTCCTCTATTTGGTCTTTGGCCTTTTTCACCTCCATACGCAGTGCACTCTCTTTACTCTGAAGAGTGGGGAGAGCACGAAGTCTTAGATTGAGATTTTTCTCAAGGACTTGCTGCGATGTTTTATTATATTGAAATTTTATAGCCATAAATTATATACTTTCCTATTCTTGGTGTTCCTTTTTTAGCTCACCTTTTTCCGATTTCCAATATTTTTCTACCATGTCGGCTCTCATGTTCACCTCTTCTGGGCGGAAGTGTTTAGAGAATAAGCCCCAAGTAGTATCAAGCATTTCTGTTGTGTCTAAGTTTACATCGATAGCCAATAAATGCTCTGAGTATTCTTTGGCAAAACCTAAAGTACGTTTGTCATACTCTGTAAGGTCGAAACCGTTTTCTTGTTTTGTTTTAGCATTCGCAGCATCGGAGTAAAGACGTACAGCTGCGTTCATCACTTGTGGATGGTCTTCGCGTGTAACCTCGCCTTGCACCAATTGCTTCAAGCGCGAAAGTGAGCGGAATGGATCTACAATTACTTTGCCTATATCTGTATCTGTACGCAAGAACAATTGTCCCTCTGTAATATACCCAGTATTGTCTGGCACAGCATGAGTAATGTCTCCGCCTGAGAGGGTAGTTACTGCAATAATTGTAATTGATCCTCCTGCAGGAAACTGTACTGCCTTCTCATATATCTTAGCCAAGTCGGAATATAACGATCCTGGCATTGAGTCTTTAGATGGAATCTGGTCCATACGGTTTGACACAATTGCCAAGGCATCAGCATAAGAAGTCATATCAGTTAAAAGCACCAATACGTTTTGGTTTTTATCTACTGCAAAATATTCAGCAGCAGTTAAAGCCATATCGGGTATTAACAAACGTTCTACGGGTGGATTCTCTGTTGTATTTACAAAACTGATAATTCTATCTAATGCACCAGCATTACTAAAAACGTTTTTGTAAAACAAATAGTCGTCATTGGTCATACCCATAGCACCCAATATAATCTTGTCGGCTTTTGCACGAAGTGCAACAGTTGCCATTACTTGATTGTAGGGTTGGTCAGGGTCGGCAAAGAAAGGAATTTTTTGTCCCGATACAAGTGTATTGTTAAGGTCGATACCAGCAATACCAGTAGCAATTAGTTTAGAGGGTTGGTCTCTACGAACAGGATTAACCGATGGGCCACCAATTTCGCGCTCCTCACCCTCAGGTATAGGACCACCATCAATAGGGTTTCCCAGCGCATCGAAGAAACGACCAGCTAACTGATCGCTTACTTTAAGTGATGGAGCTTTACCTAAGAAAACAACCTCTGCATTGGTAGGGATACCTTCTGTACCTCCAAATATTTGCAATGTTATTTCGTCTTCTATAATTCTTACTACCTGCGCTAATCTGCCATCAACAGTTGCCAGTTCGTCGTAACCCACATTAGATGCCTTTAAGCTACACGTTGCTTTTGTAATTTGGGTGATTTTAGTGTATATTTTTTGAAATGCTTTTGCCATAATTATACTAGCTTTTTCGCTTTATTTTTTAGTGTTGTTGCTAACCGATTTAGTTTCCAATAATTCGTCAAGTTGTTTGCGGTATTCATTAAACTTGTCAGACTCAAATTCAGAGTAATTCATTTGTCTACAAACGTTGATTACATCTTTAAAGTAATCTGCAACTTTATTGAAATTATCGAATTCAAAACTGGTGCGACAAATATCCATAACCATATTCAGAATGTATTCTTGACGTTTAAGGGGTGTTACAGAGTCAATAGCATCAAATGCATCTTGCTGAAGAACAACAAAATCAATTAGCTCCGATTTCCAATAAGTAATGTGATACTCTACTGGCACACCGTCGTCACCCAAAATGTTTATCTGCTCGGTAATTTCTTTACCTCGCAACAAATTTATTTTGGCTTCGTTTACCTTGTCTAACCAATCGTCAGAAATTTGCTCCTTGATGTGCTCTTCAAACTCTGGATACTCTATGTATTTTGAATAAGAGTCGATGGGGTTAACAGCAGGATAACGCTTTTTATCGGCACGGTCTTGCTCTAATGCATAAAAACAACGAGCAACTTTTTTAGTGTTTTCAGTTACTGGTTCTTTTAAGTTACCTCCAGCAGGAGAAACTGTACCAATAAATGTAATAGAGCCAGTTGCATCGTTATTTAAGATAACGTGGCCTGCCCTACTATAAAAGTTAGATATAATAGACGATAAGTCCATGGGGAAACCATCGGGTCCTGGAAGTTCTTCCAAGCGATTACTCATCTCGCGCAGTGCTTGTGCCCAACGCGATGTAGAGTCGGCCATTAGCAATACTTTCAATCCCATAGCTCGATAATATTCGCCAATTGCCATTGCTGTATATACAGATGCTTCACGCGCCGCAACGGGCATGTTTGATGTATTGGCAATAATAATGGTACGCTCCATTAATTTACGACCAGTATGAGGGTCGTCTAATTCGGGAAATTCTGTAAAAATCTCAACCACCTCATTGGCACGTTCACCACAAGCAGCAATAATTACAATGTCGGCTTCGGCTTGTTTTGATATAGCATGTTGCAATACTGTTTTTCCGGTACCAAATGCACCAGGAATAAAACCTGTACCGCCTTCTACTATAGGGTTTAAGGTGTCTAAGGTTCTTACACCAGTTTCAAGCAGTTTGTATGGGCGTGGTTTTTCTTTGTATAATGTTACGGGTTGTTTTACTGGCCAGCGTTGAATCATGTTGAGCTCAATCTCCTTGCCATCTTTGTCTTCAACAACAGCCATAATATCATAGATATTATATTGCCCTGCTTCGGCTACACTTTTTACAGTGTATTCGCCTACCATTTTAAAGGGTACCATTATTTTATGCGGTTGAAAGTTTTCGTCTACCTCACCCAACCATGCACCAGCCGAAACTTTATCTCCTATTTTAGCTAATGGTTTAAAATCCCACAGTTTTTCTTCGTCAAGAGGAAAAGTATATTGTCCTCGTTTCAAGAAAACACCGTCCATTTTGTCAAGGTCGTTTTGAAGTCCGTCTAAGTTTCTTTCCAGCAATCCTGGACCTAAAACCACTTCAAGCATATGCCCCATAAATTCTACTTCGGCATTTACAGCTAAGCCACGTGTACTCTCAAACACCTGGACATAAGCACTTTTACCAACTACCTTAATAACCTCCGCCATTAGTTTTGTATCTCCTAAAACTATATAGGCAATTTCGTTTTGCGCTACAGGACCATCTACTTCAACTATTACTAAGTTGGCGATAATTCCTTTTACAATT
>CAZBVD010000114.1:0-6063 GCA_964495235.1 uncultured Dysgonomonadaceae bacterium
CCCTGCTCCAGCAATCTCTTTCTGCTCTAATGCAGCAATCAAATCAGCTTCATTCACAACAGGGCCTCGGGCTGTATTTATAAGAATAGCTGTCTCTTTCATGGTGGCTAGCTCTTTCTTGGCGATAATTCCTTTAGTATTGTTGTTGAGTGGCAAGTGCACTGATACAATATCGGCATTTGCAAAAAACTCTTGCTTGTCCGTAATGTATTTTCCTCCAAGCATTTTAAACGCTTCGTTTTCACTTCTCGACCATCCAGTCACTTCACACCCAAATGCTTTGAAGATTTTGGCAGTTGCAATACCAATCTCCCCTGTGCCCATTATTCCCACTGTTTTTCCATACAGTTCTATACCTGGTTTGTAGCTCCATTTATTGTTGCGGATTATCTCATTACCATACGTTATCTCTCGCAACACTGCAATGGTAAGTCCTATTGCCAATTCAACTACCGAATTGGTAGAATATTTGGGCACATTATATACTGCTATCCCATGCTCTTTGCAATACTCCATATCCACAGAATCGTATCCCGTGAAAGCAACAGCTATCATCTTGAGATTGGGAAATTGTTGAAGATAATCTTTTCCAAGTTTCTTTAGTACAGTTACTATAACTTCCACCTTGTTTGGTGTAGCTGCTTTCTCGTCCCAGATTATTTCATAGTCTAAGTTTGATTTCTTTACGCTATTTTCAAAATCTTGTTTGGGTGTTAAGAGGTCATCTGTAATTAGGATTTGCTTTTGGTGTGACATATTAAATTGGGGTTATTTAGTTAGTTGAATTATAATTCAGTGTGATAATTCTCTTTCTCTAGTTGTTTAATGTGATAAAGTAAATATATTAAGTCTTGGTTTTAAAGTTAATATATTTGTTGCAAACAAATAACCACTAGCTCCTCGTTGCAAACGAAGGGGAGGGAAATAATTCTGAATAGTCAAATATAGCAAATTAGTTTCATATGGGGGTAATGGTTTAGCAACCATTTAAAGTGTTTGTAATTCTTTTTCGGTATTATTAGCCCGTATATTTCAAGTTTTTAGTTTTATGCAGATGCAAGGTCTCGAACTCCGTCGATATAGGTCTCTATTTTAAGGAGTTTAGAACGAAACAGAAGCGTGTATTTCGACAGGCTCAACAACCAGATAAAAGCGAACATAGCGCAAAAGTGGGCATACAGATCAAAGCAACAATAACTACTATTCTACTGATTATAATATATATAACTTGTGTATATTTAAAATGTGATAAATAATGCGGCTTAGTCCTTCTGGGCCTAAGCCTTGGGGAAGTGATACTCTCTTTTCATCTCATTCAAGGAAAGTATATTAAATCGTTGCCATTGCACAACTCGCAACAGATACTCATAGATAATGAGGAGGAGTTGCGTATTAAGTTAACGCTTTTCATTACTCACGATCTTTTGATGGTTCTGTTCTATCATGGCCACAATATGAGGGTGTTACAATATGATAATTTGATTAGTGGTTTGAAACTGGCTTATGAGAATGCTTTGAAGTTGTATGATGGGGAGTAGTGGGAAAATTTATGAACTTTCTTTGCGACGTGTTTTATCTTCTAAATATGTATCTTTAGAGCATGAAATAAAAACGCTCAGCTGATAGTTCTATAATTATTTAATTTACAATTATTGCTTTAATAAATATAGTATGTATGGAAAGAATAAAGAATTTAGTTAGTCAAGTAGCAATTATCAATAAGAAAAACATGGAGATATTAGACGCCACAGGTGGACGTTTTAATATGTTTAAAATTTGCGGTGTAAATCATTACGAGAACACACATTCTGCTATTATAGCAGAGTTTTTAAATCCGAATGGTACGCATGGATTAAAAAATAAACTGCTCAAATGCTTCAAAGAAACATTAAGTGATAAGATAGAAAGTTTTGACTTTAATAGTGAAAAAGCGCAAGTGCACACGGAGTATACAACCGAAGAAGGACGCATCGATATTTTATTAGAAGACAATCAGAATAGAGCAATTATTATTGAAAATAAAGTATATGCAGCAGATCAGCCTGAGCAATTGAAAAGATATAAACGATATGCTGAAAAATATAAAAACGACTATCAAATCTTATATCTTACTTTAATGGGTGATGAAGCTTCTGATCAAAGTGGAGGAGGTGTAAACTATATACCTATTTCATACAAAGAACATATTATAAAATGGCTTGAAAACTGTGTGGCAATAGCCTCACGATTTCCAATAGTAAGAGAAACCATTGTTCAATACATCAATCATTTAAAGCAACTAACAAATCAAGATATGTACACTAAAAACCAAGAAGAGATAACCGAATTTCTATCAAATATTGATAATTTACGAGCGGCAAAAGCAATCTCTCAAAACTATTCTGCAACTTTTAATTTTTTAATGGAAAAACATTTTAATCCAAAAATGGAGAAGTTTGCTGAACAAAGAGGGTTAGAGTATCAGTTTTATGGGAGTGATGAATGGAATGTTCACTTTAGTTTAACACATCCAGCATGGGGGAGCAAATATTGGATCGGATTTACTTATGAAAATGATGGTAAGGGGTGCTATTATGGGATATATAATAATATTGATTTAAGTTTTAAAGTTTCTGAAAAGAATAGAAGTGAAATTCATACTAAACTACACGAGATGGGAGTCTTTGGTGGTAGAGAAAGTATGTATTGGCCATTCTATGCATATTACCCAAACTTATCTCTTGACATATGGGAAAATGATATTGTCAAAAGTGATAACTTTGTAAATGATTGCATGAATAAAATTGAAGAGCTGTTAAAGGTGATGGATATAATTGAGGTTTGAAAAAAAACATGAAAGGAACAGTTAAAACAAGAATAGTTTTAGACTTTATAGTTCTATAAACTCAACTTGGGGTTTCCGTCCGTTTGCAGGAGCACAGTATGGGTATAGGAGTAGGCTTTTGGCTGTAAATATGTCATCTGGGTTTTACTTAACTCAATCAAATAACTCTGAAACTAAAGTAGTCCTTCAGATGCGCCCTCAATTAAAAGACAATTGGTTGTTGCACACTAGTATTCAAGGTCTGTTTAATTTAGATATGGATACAAAGAAACACGATAGGGGTGTTTTGTAGGGTAGGGTAGGTTAGGTTAGGTTAGGGATAAGCTACAAAGCATATGGCTTTGGATTGGCAGCAAATTTAGATTGGTACGGGCCTAGAGTTCTCAAAGATAATTATGGTGTTTATATTAGTTATGCGTTTAGATAGATTGTTGCATTGTAGAGAAAATTCAAGAGTTTTCTCTACAATGCAACAAGAGAAAGTCTTAGTTCTTAAATATTATTTCTCCGTCTTTTGTTAATTCAAGGTTTTCTCCTTTTCCTCTTAACTCATATTGGTCATTCTTGTACCAAATTCCCGATGCAGGTTTCTGACCCACCAAATCAATTTGCTCACCACCATTTAAATATATCTTTGCTGTGTTTGTGGTGTTGTTAAAAGTTATGTCTAGTGTATGTCCTTCTTTATTTGTTAGCGAAGAGGTTACAATAACGTCTTTGTGCGAGAAGATTAGTTCCCCGTCTTTCATTAAATCTATATCGTTCCCTTTTCCTCTCAACTCGTATTGGTCATTCTTGTACCAGATACCTGATGCAGATTTTTGTTGATCCAATTCAATAGTTTCTCCTTCAAAAGTTGCAGTTGCTGTTTCTTTTGTATTGTTGAACAGTACATCTAATTCTTTGCCGTCTTCGTTAACATAAGAAATTGTTGCAATGTCGTCAGTAACAGTTTCTGTTGTTGTGGTTTCTGCATTTTCTTTTTTAGATGTTCCTGTGCATGAACTTAAAATCAGTGCTGTTAGAACTGCGAGTGTTAAAATCTTTTTTATCATAATCTTTTTGTTTGTGTAGTTTTTGTAGTAGATAAAACTCATGAATTTTTCCACCTGAATTGTCTTTATCTGTTATGATTGTCTTAGTTCTTTATCCATGGCATCCACCTTATCAAGAAAGTGTTTCTTTTCAGCATTGGTAAGAAACGATGCGGTGAAAGAGTTTTTTGCCAACAAAAGAACATCATCTTTTGTAAGGTTTAGTGCTTGTGCTGTTTCAAGGTAGTTTTGATTTACGTAGCCACCAAAATACGAAGGGTCGTCGGAGTTGATAGTTACCAATATGTTTTTGTCCATCATTCTCTTTAGGGGTAAGTCTTTTAAATCTGAAACTACTTTTAATTTTAGATTAGAGAGAGGACATACAGTAAGTGGCATTTGTTTTTTCACCAACTCGGCAATCAACTTTTTATCGTTTATCGATTGTACCCCATGGTCGATGCGCTTTACATTCAGCAAGTTTAGCGCCTCCCATACATATTCTGCAGGACCTTCTTCGCCTGCATGAGCTACCGTTAAGAAGCCTTCTTTCTGAGCACGTTTAAACACATTTGCAAATTTGCTGGGCGGATTGCCAAGCTCTGATGAGTCGAGACCCACACCAATAATTTTGTCTTTATAGTCAAGTGCATAGTCAAGGGTTTCTTGAGCCGATTTCTCATCTAGGTGACGCAAGAAACACATTATAAGGTGTGAGCTTATGCCCATTTGCTTTTTACCATCGTCAAGAGCGCGTGTAATTCCTTTTACAACAGTATCGAACGCTACCCCGCGAGAGGTGTGTGTTTGGGGGTCGAAGAATATTTCGGTATGCACCACATTGTCTTCGTCTGCTTTTCTTAGATAGGCAATAGTGAGGTCATAGAAGTCTTCTTCTGTAATTAGTACGTCTGCTCCTGCATAATAAAGATCTAAGAACTCTTGCAAATTGTTGAAATTATAGGCAGCACGTAATTCAGCTTCGCTTTTATATTTTATGTTTACACCATTTTTTTTTGCCATGGCAAACATGAGTTCTGGTTCTAGCGACCCTTCTATGTGGAGATGTAGCTCTGTCTTTGGGATAAGGCGGATGTAACGATTTAAATTTTCTGTCATTATTTAACGGTTAGGTATGTCTCTATAATTAGTATAGTAGCTTGAGCTTGTTGTTTCTATAATTAAACACAAAAAAATGTGTTTTGTTTTTAAATGCACAAAATAATCAATTTATCTCTGTTTTTGTAATAAATAATAAAGAAAATAAATCTTTAAAGACCATTGCTTGCCTCCATGACTGGAGTGAAGTGTTGATTTTTCTACTTCTTATTAAAATTTGAAAAATAAATTACTGTTTTGCATACTGATAACTTTCATATACACGATTATTTATAAAAAAGTAATATCTTTACGCCATGACAGAAAGAGATAATATTCGTTTGAATAAATATATAAGCGAGAGTGGTTTGTGCTCTCGTAGAGAAGCTGATAGATACATTGAACTGAAGAATGTAACTATCAATGGTAAGACTGCAGTTTTAGGAGACCGTGTTGGTCCTAAAGATAAAGTAAGGGTAAATGGTATTTTGGTAGAACCGCGAGCAAAGGAAGATGAAATATACATCCTTTTCAATAAGCCTGTAGGTATTACTAGTACAACTGACTCATCGGACAGAGATAATATAATTGACTATATTAAGTATGGCGAACGCATCTTTCCTGTGGGAAGGTTGGATAAAGATTCGCAAGGCTTGATTATTCTTACCAGCAATGGAGATATTGTGAATGAAATTCTTCGTGCGGGCAACCAAAACGAAAAAGAATATGTGGTAACGGTTGACAAGCCTATTACAGATAAGTTCATTGAAGGTATGGCTTCTGGTGTTCCTATTCTTGGTGTGAACACTAAGAAATGTAAGATCTATGCTGAGTCGAAGTTTGTTTTCAGAATTGTTTTGATTCAAGGAATGAACAGACAGATTAGAAGAATGTGTGAGTATTTTGGCTACAATGTGCTGAAGCTAGAGCGTGTTCGTATTATGAACTTGAGCTTGAAGGGAATTCCACTAGGCGACTATCGAGAAATGAAGCCAGCCGAGTTGGCCGAATTGAAAGAGATGATTAAATCTTCTAAAAGAACTAAAGCCCCTCTTAAAATGACAAAGACTCCAGGATTGAAAGATGCTGAGAGATCTATGCATATTG
>CAZBVD010000115.1:0-6056 GCA_964495235.1 uncultured Dysgonomonadaceae bacterium
AACATTATGCTGAACTTGAAAAAGTTATTGGTAAAGAAAAATTAGACAAATGGAATGATTTACGTAAAGACGCAAGAAATACAAATAGAGCAGCAAGAAGAAACCCTTAATTAAATAAGTAGATAGTTGCTAATACTATCTTATAATAACTTCAAAAGCATCTTTCTTATAAAGAGAGGTGCTTTTATTGTGTATATACAGAGAGTAAATCATTCACATTTTTATTATCTTTGTATGAAACAACAAAATTTAGAACAATGAAAAAACTTATTTTTATGCTATCAACCCTTTTCTTGCTTGCAGCATGCACCAATGGCAAAAAAGCTGGAACAGATGAATCATCTTTGCAAGACACCTCATTTGAGTACACTGCAGATAAATTTGCAGACATAGAGATACTCCGTTATCAAGTTCCGGGATTTGAAGAGCTTTCTCTTCAACAAAAAGAACTAATTTACTATCTCTCTGAAGCTGCGCTTGAAGGAAGAGACATCTTGTATGATCAACACAACAAATACAACCTGACCATACGTCGCACATTAGAAAGTGTGTACGAAAATTACACTGGTGATAAAAACAGCGAAGATTTTAAAAAGTTTGAAACATACCTGAAACGTGTTTGGATGGCAAACGGAATACATCATCACTACTCAGAAGATAAAATGTTGCCAGAGTTTTCTAAAGAGTATTTTGCAGAATTAGTCAACTCTGTTGACCCTGCCCAACTTCCTCTTACAGAAGGAGCTTCGACGAGCGAACTTATAGAAACCATTACACCTATTATGTTCGACCCTGCTATTATGCCAAAACGCATCAATCAAGCAGCAGGAGCTGATCTTGTTGAAACATCGGCAGTAAACTTCTACGAAGGAGTTTCACAAAAAGAGGTGGAAGCATTTTACGACAAAATGAAAGACCCCAATGACAATACTCCTATCTCATATGGACTAAACAGTAAAGTAGTAAAAGAAAATGGCGTTGTCTCTGAACAGGTATATAAAATCGGAGGAATGTACTCTCCAGCCATTGAAAGAATAGTAGGATGGCTAGAAAAAGCAGCCAATGTAGCCGAAAACAATGAGCAAAAGCAAGTAATTCTTTCTCTTATCGATTTCTACAAGACAGGTAGCTTGAAAAAGTATGATGACTACTCGGTACTTTGGGTAAAAGACTTGGATTCGAGAATTGATTTTATTAATGGTTTTACAGAAACCTATACAGACCCACTGGGTATGAAAGGTACTTGGGAAGCAATTGTAAACTTCAAGGATATGAAGGCTACAAAGCGCACAGAACTAATTAGTGACAATGCACAGTGGTTTGAAGATAACTCCCCTGTTGACAAACAATTTAAAAAAGATGAAGTAAAAGGAGTATCCGCAAAAGTAATTGATGTGGCTATGCTGGGTGGAGACTGCTACCCCTCAACACCTATTGGCATTAATTTACCTAATGCTAATTGGATACGTCGCGACCACGGATCAAAATCGGTGACTATAGAAAACATTACAGATGCATACAACAAAGCATCTCTTGGAAATGGTTTTGCTGAAGAGTTTATGTGGAGCGAGAAGGAAATAGAACTAGCCAAGAAATATGGCTCACTTACAAGTAACCTACACACTGACTTACACGAATGCTTAGGTCATGGATCAGGAAAACTATTGCCTGGAGTAGATAGCGATGCTTTACGTGCTTATGGAAGTCCGATTGAAGAAACTCGTGCCGATTTGTTTGGCTTGTACTATTTGGGTGATCCAAAGTTGGTAGAACTAGGTTTGCTTCCAGACAACGAGGCATACAAAGCACAGTATTATAGTTATTTAATGAATGGAGCAATGACACAGCTAACACGCATACAACCAGGAAAAGATATTGAACAGGCTCATATGCGCAACCGTCAGTCTATTGCAAATTGGATATTGGAGCACGCAGAAAAATCAAAAGCCGTTGAATTGAAACAGCGTGATGGTAAAACCTACGTAGTAATTAACAACTATGAGAAAGTACGCGAATTATTTGGTGAATTACTGGCAGAGATACAGCGCATTAAATCTACTGGTGACTTTGAAGCTGCAAAGGAGTATATTGAGAAATATGCAGTAAAAGTGAATCAACCTATCCATAAAGAAGTATTGGAACGCTATGAAGCATTAAATCTTTCACCCTATCGCGGTTTTGTAAACCCAGTTTACAAACTAGTTACAAATGACAATGGCGAAGTAACTGATGTAACCATTTCGTACGACGAAGGATATGCAGAGCAACACTTACGTTATTCTAAACAGTATTCGGTGCTGCCAAATAAGAATTAAATAAATAAGCAAATGATATCTCAAAAAAAGTTGCCTTAATCGGCAACTTTTTTTTACTTTAGCTTATTCATACAATGTCAACAAATATCCATACAATATAAAAAATGAACTACATAGAAACTGTTGAATATTTATACAAACAAACTCCTGCTTATCAGCGAGTTGGTCAGTCGGCATATAAAGAAGGCTTAGATAATAGCTTGGCGCTCGACACCTACTTTAGGTTTCCTCATAGGCACTACAGAACCATCCATGTAGCAGGAACAAATGGCAAAGGGTCAACATCGCATCTCATGGCAGCTGTGCTCAGCAAGGCTGGATATAAAGTAGGATTGTATACATCGCCCCACCTCATCGATTTTCGCGAACGCATTCGTGTAAATGGCGAAATGATTGATCAACAGTTTGTAGTTGATTTTGTACAGAATCATCGCGAAGCATTTGAACCCATTATGCCCTCATTCTTTGAATTAACTATGGAGATGGCATTTGTTTATTTCCAACACATGCAAGTGGATGTTGCTATTATTGAAACAGGATTAGGCGGACGATTGGACAGCACCAATATTATTTCGCCCAATCTCAGTATTATCACAAATATAGGATTCGATCACACACAGTTTCTTGGTAATACTTTACCAAAGATAGCTGCAGAGAAAGCTGGAATTATTAAACCCAATACTCCTATAGTAATTGGAGAAGTAGAGAATGAGGAAGTAAGAAAAGTATTTATTGATAAAGCAAAAGCAGAAAATGCCTCTATTGTATTTGCAGAAGAAACAATGGATAACTTCACTTCGGAAATAACACCAGATGGTTGGATATTAAATAACGACAGCTATAAGAACCTTAGAAACGAATTAGGTGGATGGGTACAAAACAAGAATGCACGAACTGTGCTTACAGCCATTCACGAATTATTGAAACTTGGGTACAAGATACCTAATGATGCTGTTTATAATGGCTTTGCCAATGTAACTAAGTTAACCGGACTAATGGGACGTTGGCAAACATTACAGCAAAACCCAAGAATGGTTTGCGATACAGGACACAATGAGCATGGTATAAGATACATTGTAAAGCAATTGAATATGGAAAGCTATGACAGGCTACATATAGTATTTGGAGTTGCTAATGATAAAGACTCGTCTACTATACTGTCGATGATGCCAAAGAATGCAATTTATTACTTTACCCAAGCTTCTGTTGATAGAGCGCTTGATGTGAACACACTGGCCGAAAGCGCCTCTAATTATGGATTAAAAGGAAACAAATATAACACAGTAGAGTTAGCTATAAGTGCAGCAAAAGAAAACGCCAACAAAAACGATTTTATTTTCATTGGCGGTAGTTCTTTTATTGTGGCGGATGCTTTAACGCTAAATGAAAGTGATCTGCAACATTAAAAATAAGAGTCACAACTTTTCACTATTTCCAAAGCAAAACAACCCTAAAGTTATAATTAGTTAATATTGAGTCGTCGCTACCTAAGTCTGAACCTTGAATATAGAAAGCAACTGTGCTTGGCGAGCCATACATAAAGTCGCAACTGATGGTTTCAGTGTATATAATAGGATCTCCATTAATGTCATCCCCATCATAGTAAGTGTGAACATATGGTAGCAATTTCTGCACCTCATCAACACCTTGCTGGCCTATAAAAACATAACCCAACTGTATACCATTTTCATATATATACTTAGTCATTTCTGGAAGATTGACTACAGCTTCATATCTCTCCGCTACATCGTCCCATATCCAATCTGTTCTTTTTATCGTAATGGGCACCATTTCCAATTGTGTTTCATTAAAATCTATTTGCTGTACAGGATCATCATCCGAACATGAATACCCTATTAGCAAGGTGAATAATAGAAGCGTTGCGTATTTAACTGATTTCAATACTTTAGTTTTCATATATCTGTTTGTTTATAATTATCAAAGTTCTGCTTTATAATGGTTGTTTTATTTAAACGAATAAGCAACTATAAAAGTTTTAAATTATTCATGTTTTCTACACAAAATAAAAACAAATATACCGATAATCACAATACTTTTGCCATAATGCTCCGCCAAACTAAATTTAAATAATTGCTTACAAGAAAAGATTCCTTATTTTTGTGATACCAATAATTGGATAAAAGTGAATATACTTACTCCTCAAAAATAATAAAATAGATAATGATACAATATAAAGAGTTACTTCAGAGAGTGATGACCGAAGGCGTAAAAAAAGACGATCGAACAGGAACAGGTACAATAAGCCTATTTGGACATCAAAGTAGATATAATTTAGCTGAAGGTTTTCCTATGCTAACCACAAAAAAACTTCATTTAAAATCGATTGTCTATGAACTTCTATGGTTTTTGAATGGCGACACTAATGTAAAGTACTTACAAGAAAATGGTGTGCGTATTTGGAATGAATGGGCTGACGAGAACGGAGATTTAGGACCAATTTATGGCAATCAATGGCGCTCGTGGCCAGATTACAATGGTGGACATATTGATCAAATATCGGAAGTGATTGACACTATCAAAAACAATCCTGATTCGCGTCGCATTATTGTAAGTTCATGGAACGTAGCCCAATTACCACTAATGAACCTTGCACCCTGTCATGCTTTCTTTCAATTATATGTAGCAAATGGAAAACTAAGCTTGCAGCTTTACCAGCGCAGTGCTGATATATTTTTGGGTGTTCCTTTCAATATTGCATCTTATGCTCTTTTGCTAAAGATGATGGCACAAGTTACAGGCTTAGAAGAAGGAGACTTTGTGCACACTTTTGGCGATGCTCACATATACTCCAACCATATTGAGCAAGTAAAGCTACAGTTGAGCCGCGATGTGAGACCGCTACCAACTATAAAAATAAATCCTGATGTGAAAGATATCTTCTCATTTAAATTTGAAGATTTTGAATTAACCGACTATAACCCACATCCTCACATAAAAGGAGAAGTGGCTATATAAACAGATAAAAATATGACTGATAAAACAAAAATCAATAAACCTGTTGCATCTATTGTAGTGGTGATTGATGAAAACTATGCAATTGGTAAAGAAAACAACTTGCTGTGTCACCTACCCAACGATTTAAAACACTTTAAAGCAATTACTCTACACAACACTATTATAATGGGTAGGCGCACGCTTGAAGCAATGCCTAGAGGCGAAGCATTGCCAAAACGCACAAACATTGTGTTGACATCTAACCAACACTTAGAATTCAAAGACTGTGTAATGCTTCATTCATTACCAGAAGTGTGGGAATACTGTAAAGATGAAAGAGAGATATTCTTTATTGGTGGGGGACAAATTTACAATGCGGTATTTAATGATGTAGACAAACTACACATTACACTCATACATCATGCTTTTGAAGATGCCGACACCTTCTTTCCTAAAATAAACTTTGATGAGTGGACCTTAATAAAAGAGGAAAAACATAAGGCAGACGACAAGCACAAGTACGATTATACATTTCAAACATATATACGAAGAGACTGAAAACTACATCTTCAACAAGGGAGATAAAAACCTTAAATTCATAAATAGAAAACTATGAAAACAATTGATGCTTATATTTTATACACTCAGCCTGAACAAGCTACCAAAACAGTCTCTCAATTAAAGCAGTCGGAACATGTAAAGAATATCTATCTGCTTACCGCTCAGAAAGAAATGCAACCAATAGATGGCTGTGAAGTAATTGAAATTGACAATATACAAAGCACC
>CAZBVD010000116.1:0-6033 GCA_964495235.1 uncultured Dysgonomonadaceae bacterium
CGTAGTGAAGGAAGAGTGTAATGCTTTGTGTACAGCTCTAAAAAGACATGAAATTGAATTTAAATCCATTGTCATGGATTTTGACTTTCATCTCTTATAACTCAAAAACCACTACGATAGTTTCAACTTTTATGTAATATTCTTGCAATCTTGTGTCGTGGGATTTGACTTTTAAGCCTTATTCTTCCAATCTTGCATCAAGGGATTCGATTTTTAAGCCATATTCCTCCAATCTTACATTGTAGATTTTGAAATTTAACTCTTCTTTTTCAAATCCGGTGTTGAAGGATTCTACTTTTAAGTCGTAATTTTCATATCCTTCAATGTGGATTTCAACTTTATCATTAACTGGAGCTGATATTGTGTGGCGCTTATAATCTGGTGTTTACTATTATTCTATTGTTCTATTATTCTCAAAACAACTATACCTTACTCCACATCCAATCCATATTTATATAATAATCCCTCCAACTGAAAGCTATGAAATTTAGCGCCCTTCATTTTATTGTACTCAGGGTCGATAGTGAAATTTGTAGCTCCTCTAAAGTTTGTTTTTTCCAAATTGGTATTTGAAAAGAGAGCTCCTGTTAAGTCAGATTCAGGAAATTGGGCTGCTGAAAGGTTAGCTTCTGTGAAATCAACTTCTCGCAGAGAGCATTTGTTGAATAGTGTTTTGTCGAGTTTAGTGCCAAAGAAAGTGCAATAGTCCAAGATGCAGTTGTCGAAACTGAATGTAAACATAAATCTATTGCATTGCGAAAAGTCAATCCCCAACAATTTGCATCCTCTAAAAATGATATCTCTTAATCCTGCACCTTTTACTATTGTCATAGAGAAATTACACTCTTCGAAAGTACATTCTTCGAAGCTGTTTCCTATGAGATCGCTCTCGGTGAAGTTGCAGCTAATAAAATTGCATTTATAAAACTCTCTATCTCTTAATGATTTACCTGAGTAATCGATGTTTTCGAACTCTTTGGATTCGTGAAGTATTATATCGTCTGCCATTTATTAGTTTATTGCTTCAGTTGTTAATTGTGCTATCATTTGTGATAGTTGCTCAAATATATACATCATTCTCCTTTATTATACCCATCTAGCCAGCAATTGTTGTGAAAAAGAGCATCTAATGTAGGTAAGCTTTAAATAATTTTCTATGTATATATCATCTCCTCCTAAACTCTGAGCAAACTATAGCAGTGGCTACTGCAACATTCAAAGACTCTGAAGTAGTGCTGTTGGTTGCAAAACTTGGTATATAAAGTCGGTGAGAAATTAACTGTTCTATTTCTGGTCGTATTCCTTTTCCTTCGTTTCCCATCACAATAAAACCTTCGGGTTTTAGTATCTCGGTGTATATGTTTTCTCCGTTTAAAAACGTGCCGTAAATGGGCGAATTGGGGTAGTTGGCAATCAGGTCAGCAGTATTCGCATAATGAATATTTACTCTGGATAGTGCGCCCATAGTGGCTTGAACGGTTTTTGTGTTGTAAACATCAACAGAGTCATGACTACAGAAAATATTTTCTATCCCAAACCAATCGGCTATGCGAATAATGGTGCCTAAATTACCTGGATCTTGCACAGCATCCAGTATTAAGCTTAGTTTGTTTGTGAGGTCAATTTTAGAGTAGTCTTGTTGTGTTTGATAAAATACTGCAATGGCATCGGGTGGGGTGGCAAGGTGCGATGCTTTCTTTATTTGAGCATTTGTAGCAACAATTATCTCTTCAGCTTTAATACCTTCCATGTTCAGTGTTGTGTTGTCAGCAATCACAAATAGTTGGCAAGTTAAGTGTGGCATTAAATCAAATATTAATTTAGAACCTTCTGCAACAAAAGTGTTGTGCTCAGTTCTATACTTCTTTTGCTTAAGTGATTGTATGTAGCTTATTTTATTTTTGCTTAATGACATAGTTATGATTGTTACTGCTTAAATTATTAAAAACAAAGTTATAAAAAACGGAGGGTCTTTTAGTAAATAGTTTTCGTTCTTTTTACGATAAAATACTATCTTTGTAAATGATGCGGAGTTTTTTTGCAAAAAAAGCTTTGTTTCAAAAGACAACTAAAAAATAAACTTCAAAAATTATATTTATTATGAATGATGTCAATCTAATGAAAAAAGCCGCGGACAATATCCGCATACTATCGGCTTCTATGGTAGAAAAAGCCAATTCGGGTCATCCGGGTGGTGCTATGGGTGCTGCAGATTTTATTAATGTTCTGTTTTCAGAATTTTTGGAGTATGACCCCGACAATGCTAATTGGGAATCACGCGATAGGTTCTTTTTAGATCCTGGCCACATGTCTCCAATGCTCTACTCGGTGTTGTGTTTGAGCGGCAAAATTTCGTTAGACGACTTAAAAGAGTTTCGTCAGTGGGGAAGTGTAACACCTGGCCATCCAGAAATTGATGTGATGCGTGGTATTGAAAACACCTCTGGCCCATTGGGTCAAGGCCACACTTACGGAGTGGGAGCTGCTATTGCAGCTAAATTCTTGAAACATCGTTTAGGTGATAGTATGAATCAAACCATTTATGCTTTTATCTCGGATGGTGGTATTCAGGAAGAGATATCGCAAGGTGCGGGTAGAATTGCTGGCCACTTAGGATTAGACAATTATATCATGTTTTACGACTCAAACAATGTTCAACTGTCAACCACAACAGATGCTGTAACAAGCGAAGATGTTGCCAAGAAATATGAAGCATGGAACTGGCGCGTTATTTCAATTAATGGAAATGATGCAAATGAAATTCGCGAAGCATTAAAAGCAGCTAAAGCAGAAAAAGAAAAACCAACGCTTATAATTGGTCATACAATTATGGGTAAGTGTGCATTAACAGCCGACAATGAGTCGTTTGAAGGACAAGTATCTATGCACGGACAGCCACTAACAGCTGCAGGTGGATGTATGGTTAAAACTATTGAAGGAATGGGTGGAAATAGCAAAGAACCATTTGCTATATTTCCTGAAGTAGAAGAGCTATATAAAAATAGAGCTGAAGAGCTAAGAAAAATAGTTGCTGAAAAGAAGGAAGCAATAGCTAAATGGGAAAAAGAAAATCCTGCCCTTGCTGACAAAAAGAAAAAATGGTTTAATCGTGAATTGCCTTCAATTAATTGGGAAGAAATTGAACAAAAAGCAAATCAAGCAACACGCGGAGCTTCTGCCAATGTGCTTTCTGTATTAGCAGAAAATGTAGAGAATATGATTGTTGGTTCTGCCGATTTATCAAACTCTGATAAGACAGATGGTTTTCTTAAGAAAACTACATCATTGCAAAAAGGTGATTTTTCTGGGGCATTCCTACAAGCGGGTGTTTCTGAGCTTACTTTGGCTGCTTTGAGTGTGGGTATGAGTTTGCATGGAGGGGTAATTCCTGCTTGTGCTACATTCTTTGTGTTCTCTGATTATATGAAACCTGTAATTAGAGTTGCAGCATTAATGGAGCAACCTGTTATCTTTATCTGGACACACGATGCGTTTAGAGTAGGAGAAGATGGTCCAACACATCAGCCTGTAGAGCAAGAAGCTCAAATAAGATTGATGGAGAAACTTAAAAACCATAGCGGAAACAACTCAATGCTTGTATTGCGCCCTGCCGATGTAAATGAAGCTACAGTGGCCTGGAAACTAGCAATGGAGAATGATAAAACTCCTACAGGATTAATTTTTTCAAGACAAAATATAGCCGATCTTCCAGCTAAAGAAAACCGTTATAACGAAGCATTACAAGCTGCAAAAGGTGCTTATATAGTACAAGATGACAAGGATTATGATGTTATTCTATTGGCCTCTGGATCTGAAGTGTCTACCTTGGTAGAAGGTGCTAAGTTGCTAAACGAAGATGGAATCAAAACACGTATCTTATCTGTACCATCAGAAGGATTATTTAGATCGCAAAGCAAAGAGTATCAACAAGAAATATTGCCAGCTGGCAAGAAGGTTTTCGGACTTACCGCAGGTTTACCAGTTACACTTGAAGGACTTGTAGGTAGTGATGGTGCTGTTTGGGGAATGGAGTCATTTGGATATTCTGCTGCTTATACAGTGTTAGACGAGAAGCTAGGCTTCACGGGTAAAAATGTATACAAACAGGTAAAAGACTTTTTAAATGAAAAATGATAATATGTCTTTGTTTGGCGAGTCGGTAAAACCAATAGGTTTAGCATCGGACCATGCGGGAATTGAAACCAAAAATTTCATAATCTCTAAATTGGAGGAGAAAGCAATACCTTACATCGATTTTGGTACTTACAGTACCGAATCTACTGACTACCCCGACTTTGCTCATCAATTGGCCAAAGCTGTGGAAGCTGATGAGTGCTATCCAGGAATTGCTGTATGCGGCTCTGGTAATGGCATAAATATGACTGTAAACAAACACCAAAAGGTAAGAGCAGCACTTTGTTGGAACAAAGAAATTGCAGAATTGGCTCGTGCACACAACGATGCCAATATACTCTCTTTACCTGGAAGGTTTTTAGAGGAGGAAGAGATTTACGAAATTCTTGTTGCTTTTCTGAATACCCCATTTGAGGGTGGAAGACATCAGCGGAGAATTGATAAGATTCCTTGCAAGTAAATAATCTTTACAAGAATGTTGCAATTACTACTTTACTCTTGTTCTTAAATTGAAAATTTAGAAGTTAAGTGACATTTTTGATGCAATTTTAAGGATAGGTCTTAACCTGTTCTTAGATATATTACAAACCGACGAGCTAAAGTATCAACCATTGCGGAAAAAGAAGAGATATAAGAAACAAACTACACTTATCTTACTTGTTTCGGTGATACTAGTTTCGTCGGTTTTTCTTATAGTTATTGATGCTATTAAGAAAACCAATCAAGAAGAATTTCATTCTTTTTACGACAACAGATATAGTCACAAGTATGAAATAAGGGGTGTAGATGTTTCACACCACAACGGTGATATCAATTGGGCACAATTGAGAAACGAAGGCATTTCATTTGCTTATATCAAAGCAACAGAGGGTTTGTCTCACAAAGATAGAAGTTATAGAAACAACTATTTAAAATCTAAACAGTCTGATATAAAGGCGGGTGCTTATCATTTCTATACTTTTGGTTTAGATGGAGTGATGCAAGCCCAGCATTTTATACATGTTGCTAAAGTTGATGGTAATGATTTAATTCCTGCTATAGATGTAGAGCATTCGCTCATCAATATATATAGCAGTGATAAAGATTATCAAGAACGTGTGATTGTTGAATTGCAAAAAATGGAGCAAGCATTGTTTGATTATTACGGTGTTCATCCAATTATTTATACAAATAAAGATTGCTATAAGCTTTATATTAAAAAGCACTTTCCTGAAAATCTTATATGGATGAGCGATTTACGTAATGAGCCAACTATACAGGACAATGAATGGGTTATTTGGCAGTTTTCGCACACAGGGGTGATTAATGGTGCAATGGGTGATATAGATTTAAATTATTTCCGATATTCTTATCGTAAGTTCAATCAATTATCAATGAACATTAAACAATGATACAAAGAACAGTCTTTCTAAAATATGTGTTTTTTGTACTTTTATCTATTGGCTTTATAAGTACAAGTTGCGAGAGTTATAAATTTGATTTCGAAAATAATCCTGAAGGCAATTTTGATGCACTTTGGACTATACTTGACGAAAATTACTGTTACTTTGATTACAAAGAAATTAACTGGGATAGCATTGGCGTGTCATACAGATCGCGTGTAACACCCAATATGAGCAAAGATGCACTCTTCAACTTAATGGCACTAATGCTCTCAGAATTAAAAGATGGACATGTAAATCTTATTGCTACACATGATATTGCACGTTACTGGAGTTGGAAAGAAGACTATCCGCCTAACTTCAACATCAACATTATAGACGAATACCTATCTACTGATTATTCTGTTGCCAGTAGCATGAAATACAAAATACTAGAAGATAATGTCGGCTATATCTATTATAGTAGTTTTTCTAATCCTGTTTCAAACAGTGGATTGAGTCAGATATTGAATCGGTT
>CAZBVD010000117.1:0-5967 GCA_964495235.1 uncultured Dysgonomonadaceae bacterium
GTGGCTATCAGTCAAAACAAATGGTTAGATCAAATTGGTATAGTTCATACTCCTGAATCTAAAACACAACTTTTAGAAGCCTCTAAAAGCTATTTTGAAGTTGATGCTGCTGCTAAATTGGGCGATGAGGTAATTGGAAGAGTAAGCATTGCCAACAATTCTTATGAGCAAGCTGATTTTGAGATTGTTGGTGGTTCAGGCATCAGCTTATTCAGCATCGATAAGTTTGTAAATTCAAGAGGTAAACACTTTGGTGTAATTAAAGTAAAAGAGCTTCCATTAACTAATGCCGAATATACATTAAAAGTGAAAGCCACCTTCAGTAATGGAGAAACTGACACTAAAAATTATACCATCAATAGGGTGGAGACACTTATTGCTGAGAGGTTTTTCAATTTCGCTTTTTCTGAGTTGTCAAGAGCAAACAGAATGGTTTCTAAAGCAACAGACGATGAAGTAAACAATCACCTCTCAAAGTTTACGGATGATGGCACTTTTTCAGATTTAATTTATGGTTTATCAAAAGCAGGTTGGGAAGGTTTGAATGAAGGAGCAGAGCGAATAAGTGAAATGGCTATGGCTTACTTAGATAAAAAATCGTCCTTTTATAAAAATGAGGCTTTAAAGCAAAAGGTTTATTCGGCAGTAATTTTCAATTCAAACGAGTTTGCAAAGTATCGCACTCAATGGTACGAAACTCACCTTTGGAGAAATACAGACTACATAGCAGGTATTGGAATCAATTATTTCAGGTTGCTTCAGAAGGAAATGAACGATGAAAATGCTGAAATAGCCCAAAGGGCTGTAGAGGTGTATGATGCTATTCTTGATAATTGCGATAACTTGTTTGCTGAGCGCATGAATGAAAGACCTGCTCTTGGCAATGCAAATAGAAATCACAGAATGAGAAGCCTGGTTGTGAGAGCTGCTATTACTTATGATTATAACCGGGCAATAACCGATTGGGATGTTTGGTATGATAAAACTGACCGTCGTATTCCCGGCTTTTATCCAGATGGAGCAATCAACGATTTAATGGAATTGATGGAAACAAGTTTTGTAGCTGCTAACACATATAATAACATGAATGGCTTTTTCCCCGATGGAACAATCTGCCATCACCCAGCTGCAGGAATACAGTTTACTGCTGATGGTTATGGCTGGCCTTGGCTCACACAGTGGAGTATTCCTCTTTCAAATCTGTTTAAAGACACTCCTTTTCAGTCTCAAAATGAAACATATAATGTTGTTGCTGAAAGGTTGTTAGATGCATATCGCCCACTTACATTTAATGGATATATAGATATGTCTGTAGGAGGGTTGGTTGCCGATAGAGAGAAATGGGGAAAACTGCTTCTTAATGCAGTTACTGGATTGATAGAAGCGAAAAGCATTACCACTATTATTGATAGAGAAACTGAGTTGCTTGAATTTAAAGCAAATCTTGAGAAAAAAGGATTTAATGATCCTATGTGGATGAACAAGGCGTTTTGGAATATTGATTATCTGGTTCAAAGTCGTCCAAATTATTTTGTATCAGCTAAGATGATATCTACACGTTCAAGAGGTTTGGAACGCGGATTAAAGAAGAAATCCAATTATTATTTAGGAGATGGGGCATTGTTTGTGAGGGTTAATCCTGACGATTACAATGACATTCATGACTACTACAATTGGCATGCTATTCCTGGAACAACTGCCGAACAGCGCCATGATGACCTGCCTGCATCTGCCGTGTCAGCTTATCCTGGAGCAAATGGTACAAATACGTTTGCTGGAGTTGTGTCGAATGGGTCTATAGGGCTTGGTGCATTTGTTTATGAACGTAATCACACAAGTAAAAAAGCTCTCTATTCTACAGTTAATGCAAATAAAGGGTACTTCTTTTTCGATAATGAAATTATAGCCCTCGGAAATGATGTGAGAAGAGTACGTGAAGGAGATGGGGCTGATATTATTACTACCCTAAATCAATTGGAGTGGAGAGATGATATAACGTTTGGTAAAGTGGGGGAAAACAAACATGAAACAATTGCTCTTTCAGGACGTGATGCTGTGAAACAACTTCATACTGAAAAAAATCCAATTTGGTTTTATCACAATGAGGTTGGTTATGTTATTGTCCCCAAACCCAAACAGAATGTTGAAGTTGAACTTCAAGCTCAAACAAGGGTTCCTCTTCTGTCAAAGAAGAAGAAAAACCAAGACACTAAAAAGATGTTTCAATTGGCTATTAATCATGGCTCAAATGTTGAAAGTGATTATTATCAATACATTGTGCTCCCTAAAACTACTGTTAAAAAAGTAAAGACTTTTGCTGAGTCAATTGGTAACAATAATATAGAAATACTCCAAAACAATGAAAAGCAAATGGCTGTTTATAATTCAGATTTAAAGGCTGTTCAAGTAGCTTTTTATGATGCAGGTGAGCTCAGTTTTAAAACTGAAGATGGAGAAAATATAACTTTATCCGTTGATAGACCAGCTATTTTAATGATGGAAGACAAAGGCTCATATCTTGAGTTTAATGTTTCCGACCCCAACCATTCAACTACAGAAATAACCATCAATGTTGGAGTTAATTTGAAGCTAGATGGTGAGAGCTATAATAATAAGACCAAGTTGTCTATCATACCTTTTACTCATTCATCACAAGAGCTTTATGTGGGTGAAAATATGTTTAGGAGGATAAAAAAAACGCTCTAAACTCACAAAGTTATATTTCATTACATAACCGTAAATATGAACACAAAATTAATTCGCCTCTTATTAATATCTATATTAATAGGCCTCACAGAAACTATAAGCGTAAGTGCACAGGAAAACATTTTTGCATCTTATTTCGATATTCCTACAAAAAGCACAGAGGGAACAGAAGTAACAGGAAGAATTCATCTTGAAAGAAATAAAGATGTTTTAGTTTCACCTATCCCAGAAGGATATCATTTTAGAATTGAAAGTCAAGATGCCAATCTTTTCACAATTCAAACGCAGTACGATTTGCAAAATCGTATAATGGGAGTTTTAACTGTTGCTAAAGGTGAAAACACGGGTAATGTTGAAAAAACATACTCGTTGACTGTAGCATTAGTTAATGAAAAAGAAGTTTTAAACGAATTTCCAGTTACAGTAAAGATTGTGGAAAAACCCCTTTGGAATATCTTGCACGACCGCTACAAAGGTTATACTGTAAGCAACAAAGGCAGTAGAACATATGGACGCACTGTTTATTCAGAAACTGAGTTAGAGGCTAAAATAATAGAAATAGAAAACAACAACGGCCGATTCGATGGTTTTAAGTGTTATACACAACACCCAAAAGATTACCTGGATAATACTACTGTTGACTCCTTAAACAGAAAAGTTTATGGAACAATTGAATATGAATGGGAAGAAGTTGCCAACCTAATTGGTGGATTAGGATATTCCTATGCTAAATCAGAAAAATATGGCGCTGATGGTGATGCTGTTTCAAGAGAACGACTAAAGAGAGCTATTTATAAAGCAATACTTGCATACACAGCCTGTGTTCCTGTAGAGGGTAATGATATCCTTATTGATGGTAAACCAATTGGCAAGCACACTGGCGATGGATTTACTAATCTTGTTGAGCATAACATGATAGGTCATCAAGTGGCAACCCATCAATGGCGTATTTTAGACCCTCTGGTTGCTCCTTCTGTACAGTTAATGCCAGATATGCTGAAGGATATGAAAATGGGCGACAGTGAGGCTTTAGAAGTGCACAACTCGTTGGTGCGAATATATCAACTCTTTACCTCTATTGTTCAACAAAGACGTGCAATTGATAATCCCTCAGAGCGTTGGGGAGAAATTCAAGACACACTATACTCTCATGGAGCTTGGTCCGATGCTAATCTTGGTCATCGTTTACGTATTATGCTTGCATTGCCCATTGTATGGGCCGACTATAATCGCCCCATGACCTATGTTCAGTATTGGTATAAAGTTTTTTACAACAATGAGCCTTTTAAAGACTTTAGTTTCTCTCCCGGATGGAGTCCAAATGGTGTTGTTGCCGATGTGAGCAGGTGGTTGACAAAGTTTAATACTCCATCGCATCAATATGCACAATCGGGTTTTCACCCCGATGGTACTATTTCTCATCATATAGGACATGGTACTGATGCAGCTATGATTGCTTATGGCTTTGAATGGATGACACATGCTTTTCTTGGATTTAATCAGTTTAAAGACACCGATTTTAAATTAGATAATAAATATTATCAATTTCCTGCAGATAGATTGTTAAATGTTTATCCAACAATGTTTTATAAAGGAGAGTTCGACTTCTTACTGGGTGGAAGAACATACCTTAGCGACATGGAGAAATTTATTTCTAAAACATACTTATCGGCAATTGATGAGCTCATTGAATCTAAAAGTAATAATACTGAAATTAAGGATGAAGACAAACTTTTGGAAATTGCTAAAAAAGTAAAGAAAAACAGATATGAAAATTCTGGAACAACCGCTTTTTGGGTAAATGAGTTCTTGGTGCATAGAAGGGGTGAGAATGAAGCTCCATTTTATGCTTCTGTAAAACTTAAATCTGAAAGAACTGTAGGTGCTGAAGACTTTGATAGAGTGCGAAAATCATGGCACGCAGGAAGTGGAATTTTGCAGTTGAAAGTTAAGGGCGATGAGTATCAGAGCCAAGTGCTTAAAAACATGGATTGGCACATGCTTCCTGGACTAACAGAAGAGTGGCGCACAGACCCTTTACCTGCTAAAGGAGGAGCACAAGCTTCTTTGCCAGGATTGAATAAAATATCGGGTGTGTTGTCTGATGGAACTGCAGGGATGGCCATATACAATCACCTACCTGGTGAGCATTATAGCTCTGCAACAGCGCTGAAGAGCTATCACTTTATAGAGGATAAAATAATAGCTTTAGGAAGTAATATTAAGCGTTATAAAAAAGGCCAGCAAAAAGAGATTTTTACTTGCATAGATCAATCGGCTTTAAAGAGCGATTTAATATGGAGTGTAAATGGCAAAACTAATATTATAAAACCAACTGAGTCTGTTTCAATTAGTGAGAAGGTAAACCAACCATTTTGGGTTTATAACAGAGGTAGAGGATGGATTGTCTTTCCTGGTAACAATGAGTATAATTTAGTAATTAAGTCAGGCAAAGAAATTAATGTTACCGACAAAAAGATTGCTAATAATGACCCCAATTATATTGTGAGTATTGGACACGGACTCAATCCAGATGAAAAAAGCAATAAGTATTTTTACTTAGCGCTTCCAAATGTAACTGCTGATGAGATGCCAGAATTGCTTCAAAAGTACACTTCAGAACTAAATTATTCATATAGTCAAGATTCTATTCATGCAGTTTACTCTGCTACAGATAAAATTGCTCAAATAGCATTCTTTAAAGCTGGAAAAGTAAATGTAGGACCGCATACTATAGAAAGCGATAATGTAGCCATGGTTATGCTTAAAGAGAATATGGGTGATTGGACTGTATCAGTAAGCGATCCCACAGCAAACATAGACTCAGAGCAACTTACAATAAACACTTCAGTATTGTTGAAAGAGGGTAAGTACACCTATACAGCACCCGGAATATATCCAATAGAAGGTGAGTATGCAATAGTAAAGAACAATGACAAAGGAGGATCTACTATAATTGTTGAGCTTCCAGATTTTAGAGATCAAGAACATTACAATTATCAAGCAAAGCTTTATGCCGCTTCACCAATTGTGTTGACAATACCGAAAAAAAAGTAAGCATACACAATAGCTAACTAAGAAGATTAAAACACTGCTGACATTTATAAGGCTTTTGCCATGTCAGTGGTGTTTTTTGTTTTTTATATCATCTTCTTTCATCCAATAAAACATGATTCTATGTCAGAATCGTTAGATCCACGACTCAAGATTTGAAAATTAAGGGTTAAAGTTCAAATCCAACAACACAAGATTTGAAAAAGA
>CAZBVD010000118.1:0-5935 GCA_964495235.1 uncultured Dysgonomonadaceae bacterium
ATAGCCACGAAACTTATGAAGGTTAGAAGTAATAACACTGCGGGTTTACGCAAATGGCGCGATTTATTATTCATTATTTTGATTCTTATTAATATGTTAGTTTAGAATAGACTTCATGCTCTCTGCAAGACTACTAATATAGCAGAATGGGGATATTTAATTAATTAAATACCCCCATATCAAACTTTATATATATACTATTTATTCAGAAGTAATCTGAATAAATAGATTTAGTAACCAGGATTTTGAAATAAATTCAAATTCTTATCCATATCAAATTGAGGAATTGGCCAAAGCTCATCTTTGTCATCATCAAAGTTTTCTCCTGCTACATATGGAAAGTTTGCTCTGTGCTCAACTAAATCACTTTGAGTTTTGCGAAGTGTATCTCCCAACTTGTTCCAGCGGATTAAGTCAAACTTTCTCCATCCTTCAAAACATAATTCCCAAGTACGTTCTTTTTGCAGTGCTTCAAAGAAGTCTTCTTTAGATACACCTGCAAGAGGGTCTAATCCTGCACGTTGTCTCACCTCATTTATTGCTGCATAAGCTGCTGCATTCGGACCATCATTTACCTCATTCTCTGCTTCTGCTCTCATCAACAACACATCGGCATACCTTAAATAAACAAAGTTAACATCTGTATTGTTGGGATCTTTAGGTTCTTGTACATGCCAATTACGTCTCCATTTTCCTGGTGTATACAGATGGTCTTTATTTGCAGGTATAGGTTTTAATGTTCCATCTGCTAATATCTCAAAATCTGCTACTGCAACATCTCTTCTTAAATCATTATCGGCAAACGAAGCTTGAAACAAAGGAGTTGTATTAAACATAGCGTTAGCTCTACCATAAATATAATTTAATTCAGCAGGAGGCCCATTGTATGTGCCTACTAAGCCAGATCCATTATTAGCTCCTTCAGGATTAAAAAAGGCAATTTCAAAAATGCTCTCTTTAGGCTCAACTTTAAACTCGCAATAGTTGCGGAAAAGTTGCTCGTAACTTGGATTAAGTGAATGCTCACCCGAGTCCATAATTCTTTTAGTTAAACTAGCAGCTTTTGCATAATGTTCTTTATAGTTGCTTACTCTTGTTCTTGTTTTTTCAAAAACGTCAAGATAATAACCTCCACGTGCTAAACAAGCCCTTGCATGTGTGCCTAAAGCTGCGGCTTTATTGGCACGTTCGCCTGCTTCTGGAATTTTAGAACTCCAAGGCAACAATTCTGCAGCTTCAGTAAAATCTTGCTCTATTTGATCATATAAATCTTCATAAGACGCACGTGACAATGACATATCATCACTCGCTTTTGTGTATGATGTTTTTAGGGGAACTGCTCCAAAAATTCTCACTAAGTCTAAATACATCAATCCCCTTAAGTACTTAGCCTCTCCAAGATATTGTTCCAAAGTTGCAATCTCTACCGCCGATCCGTTGGTAAACTGATTCATTTCTGGAATCCTAGCAATAACCATATTTGCACGGTCTATACCTACCCAAAGCTGTGTCCAAGCATTTTGAATCCATCCCAAAGAAGGATCAGCATTGTAATGGGTCATCTTGCGTCTATCATTATTTAATGCAGTTCCCGTCATTTGTTGAATATCGGTATCGGCATCAGTCATCATTGAGAACATTCTACCGTAAGCATCAATATCTGCTAGTGGATCATACACTCCAAGAGTTGCCATATTGGCTTGATTCACCGTTTGATAAAACGTTTCTGAAGCATAAAACGAATAAGTCTCTTCTTCAAGACGACTTTCGCATGCTGTTAATAAAAAGAACATCACAGATAAAACTGCTGTCCATTCTTTTATTCTTATATATTTCATATCTTTTTATTATTTAGTGTTTGTATTAAAATGAAAGATTTACTCCTACAACAAATGACTTGCTCTTAGGATAAGCACCATAGTCAACCCCTGGAGTTACACCACTTCCTTCACGTGTACTAACCTCGGGATCGAAACCTGAATAACTAGTAAATGTATGTATATTATATAATGTAGTGTATAATCTTAAACTTGAAACATTAATTTTAGACAACAATACTTTTGGAAATGTATATCCCAAACTAATATTATTTATCTTTAAAAATGAGCCATCTTCAATTACCCAAGAGTGTAGTGCATTGTTTGCATCACCAGCTTTAAAAACAGGCATTGTTTTTCCTTTGTTCATTTCTGACAATTGTGTTGGATCTGTAACTCTATTACCATTTCCATCTATTGTCATCCAGCGATCATTTGCTATTTTAAGTGTGTTTCTGTTTTTTTGGTTATAACTTAAGTAATCCATTTTATTAGCATTATAAACATCATTACCATACGACCAATTCAAGAAAACACTAAAATCGAAGTTTTTATATCTAAAGAAGTTTGATATTCCACCAAAGTGTACTGGATTTGCATTTCCAATAATGGTTCTATCGTGTGAATCAACAAGACCATCAGGCTCACCATTAGGTCCTGATATATCTTTCATTTTCCAGTAACCTGGTTCAGGTTGCCAATTAGGATTGTATGCTAATCCTTCTTTCAGCGTGTATTTCTCTGTTGCTGGATCATAATTAAAATCTTCTACTTGATATAATCCATCTGTTACAAATCCGTACATACTACCTATTGCTTCGCCAACTTGAACAATGTAATCATTACCTGCATCTTGTCCCCAACCCGATTCATAAAGAAAACGGTCAGTATCGTCGGTAAGCTTTAACACTTTGTTTTTATTAAACGAAATATTAAAATTAGTAGTCCATTCAAAATTACTATTAGAGATATTCACTGTATTTAAAGCTAACTCTAAACCAGTGTTTTGTGTTTCTCCAACATTGATAATCATTGATGAATATCCCGATGTAATTGGCACTTGTGCTCTTAATAGTAAATCCTTAGTTTTTGTTCTATAAGCATCTGCTGTAATCTGTATTCTTTGATCTAGAAAGCCTAAATCGAGACCTAAGTTTTGAGAATACGTTGTTTCCCATTTTAAATTAGGATTAGGCAGTGCAGCTGATGCAAAACTAATTTGAGTTCCATTGTTAATTCCGTAAAAATTAGACGATAATAGTGCAAGTGACTGATAGTTTGGAATTCTATTATTCCCAGCCACACCATAACTCACTCTAAGCTTGAGGTTTGAAAAAAGATCTAATGATTTAATAAATTCTTCTTCACTTGCTCTCCATGCTCCAGATGCAGAAGGGAAATAACCATATTTATTTCCAGCTCCAAATTTACTAGACCCGTCAGCACGCATAGTTGCAGTTAGTAAATATTTATCTGTAAAAGAGTAATTAGCTCTACCAAAGAATGAGAGTAAAAGATCGTCAGACTCATTAGAGCTAGGAACACCCGGAAGCGCACCCAATGAAAGATCTCCTAATCCAATATCATCATTAGGAAATTGGTTTGAACTTGCTTGAAACCATCTGTTTTTATTATAAATCTCTTCTTGACCAAGCATTAAAGATAGTTTATGGTCTTTTTTGAAATTGTGAGTATAGTTTAAAACATTTGAATAGCTATATCCCTGAACATCTTGATTCCTGATTGATCCGTATGGACCACCCGATCTTTTAGCTGTCATAGAGCGTTCGCCATAAAACTGTTCTCTTCTTTGGTCATTTGTTCTAAGACCAACAGTTAAGGTGTATGTTAGATTCTTCAGAATATTATAATCTAACTTAGTATTTAATGAAAGCACACGCTTTTCATTTTCATTATGTTCAGCTTTTGCAGATGTTAAAGGGTTTTGCATAACATTTCCTGAATCGTCAACAAATATTGGGTCTTCATCCAATTCAATTAAGTCTTGGTCTGTTCCAATTATTCCAATTGTAGGACGATAGCGAATGGTGTGCGCCAATTTATTAAAGCGACCTCCTGCAGAAGAAACACCCATTCCAAAATACTTTTGTTTAGCATATCTAATTGATGTACTCATCTTTAGTCGATCACTAACTTCATGATTAAAATTGAAGCTAATGTTTTGCATTTTAAGACCACTATTTATCATTATTCCTTCTTCATCGCTATGTGAAAAAGAAAGATTGTACTTGGTTTTCTTTGTACCACCCGATACGCTCAATTTATGATGTTGGTTGATAGCTGATCTACCAAACATTTCTTCTTGCCAATCAACTCCTGGACGGCCAAGATAATTCTTATCAATATCTTCGAAGCTACCATATCTATTGAACCAGGGAATCATATCCTCTACATTATCTGTCAACTCACGCTCGTAATCAAGAAGTACATATTCATGAGGATTCAGAACATCCAATTTATTATCTAATCGTTTTGATCCATAATATCCATCATAACTAACTCTTGTTTTTCCTTCTTTACCACCTTTTGTTGTAATAAGCACTACCCCGTTAGCTCCACGTGCACCGTAAATAGCAGTAGCAGAGGCATCTTTCAAAACATCGATAGATGCTATTTCCGATGGGTCAAGAATATCAATTCCATCATCACTTTGGAAACCATCAATTACATATAAAGGTTCATTATCTTGTGTAATAGATCCTCCACCTCTAACACGTAGTTTAATTTTAGCACCGGGTCCACCTTCTGAAGCTTGAACTTGAAGTCCTGCAATTCTACCACCTAATGCCTGACCAAGGTTTGATACTGGCACTTTTGATAGCTCTTGCATATCTGCAGATGATACAGAACCTGTTAAATCTCGTCTGGTTGATGTTCCATAACCAATTGCTACAACCTCATCTAGTTGATTGTATGCAACAGAAAGCTTAACATCAATACTCGACCTTCCATTAACTGACACCTCTTGCGATTCAAACCCTAAGAATGAAACAACAAGAATATCTGTAGATGGATTGGGTACACGTAAAGAAAAGTCTCCATCAATTCCAGTCATAGTTCCAGCTGTAGAGCCTTTAATAACTACAGTAGCACCTGGTAGAGTTTCGCCAGTAGTTGTTGAAACAACTCCTTTCACTACAAGTCCCTGTCCATAGCTTATGGCTGTAAAGACCATAAGAAACAGGCTTGTTAAAAACATTTTTAAAAATCTCGTTTTTCTCATATTAATTCATATTAGTTAAATTGTTTTGTTAAATAAATAATATTTTACTGCAAAAATAACATCTATCTTTCTATTCTAAGAATATTAAATCTAAGGTTTTGTTAATAAATCAAATAAAATAAAGGGTTATTAATTACACTTTGTGATAATTTGGTAGTCAAACTAATGGAAATAGATGAAATTAACACTTTGTAGAAACACTCACATCCAAACACCATTTCATAAAAAAACTAACATGTTAACATAACTTCAATGCATATTTCTATTAGATAAAGCAGTAACCGTTAGATACAAATACAACACAATAGATTTCAGTGCAGTTTAGAACCTTTCAAAAGCTAAATAAGGGATATTTTTTTAACATTATTCAGCAAAACCTTGAAACAAATATATATTAAATAAACCCTTTTTCTTAAAAAAAAACAAGACTCTTTTTAAAGAAAAGATAAAAGTAAAAGAGAAATACACGAAATTGACATTACTGAAACAAACCTCTTTTTAAAGAAAAGACAAATGTGAAAGAGAAATACACGAAATTAATATTACTGAAACAATAAATGCTTTAAAAGGAACAGTGTGTTTTTTTGGAAAAGTTTCAAACAGAAGCTGCCATTTACCTACACAGTATTTTTAAAGAAATAGGTTGTTGCAGATACAAAAAATCCTGCTTAACCCTGAATTATTATGAAAGCAATCTCTCCTTTTTTGTGTCATTCTGATATCACAAAAAAAAACATCTTAAACAGATTCTCTCATGAGAGTTTATCAATATTATCTCAATTATTGTGATTGATAGTATTAATGGAAGACATTAAATAGGCAATTGAAACTGTTTTGTATATCATTTCTACTAATAGTGTGTAAAGATAATATG
>CAZBVD010000119.1:0-2602 GCA_964495235.1 uncultured Dysgonomonadaceae bacterium
CCCATATCCCAATTGGCAAAGAACATCTCTTCAGTCTCAAGATACTGTGCTTCAAGATTAAAGATACCTGCGTGCGATAAGAATGCTTTAAACCTATTGTCATGATTTCCGGCCAACCAATAAACAGAAAAACCACCATAACTTGCTCCCGTACAGCCCAAATTGTTTTCATCTACAAAAGGCTCTTTCGCTAATGCATCTATTGCCGAAAGATAATCGCGCATGTTCTGACCACCATAGTCGCCACTTATCTGCTCGTTCCACTCTTGCCCAAAGCCTGGTAAACCACGGCGGTTGGGAGCAACTACTATATAACCATTGGCTGCCATCATTTGCAAATTCCAACGATACGACCAAAACTGACTAACTGCGCTTTGCGGACCACCCTGACAATAAAGCAGTGTGGGATACTTTTTAGAAGCATCAAAATTTGGAGGATACACCACCCATGTAAGCATCTGCTTATTGTCCGTTGTGGTAATCCAGCGCTCTTCCACCTCGCCCATAGTTAGTTGGTCAAGTATATGCTTGTTCTCAAACGATAGCTCTGTGGCGTTGCCATTGTTTATGTTTACCGAGTATATTTCGGCAGGCTGCGACATTGACTGACGCTTGGCTATCAAGCCCTCTCCACCTAAAGCTAAAGAAATATAATCGTGCTTACCCTCTGTAAGCGTTTTAATTTCTTTTGAGACCATATCTATAGAAAAGAGTTGTGTTTTAGCCTCAACTGTAGCTATAAAAAAGAGCGTGCTATTATCGGTATTCCAAATAAAATCATCAACATTATTATCAAACGCTTCTGTAAGATATGTTTTCTCTTTAGTAGCCATATCCATTACAAACAATCTGTTCTTGTCTGCTTCGTATCCATCGCGCTCCATGCTTAGCCAAGCAATGTATGCACCATTGGGCGAAAACTGTGGACTCTTATCATAGCCCATCATCCCCTCGGTAAGGTTTTCGGTAGTTCCGTTTTCAAGCGAATACATATACAAATCAGAGTTGGTCGACTCGGCATACGCTCTGCCTGTAAGCTTCTTAGATGTATATACTATCTGTTTACTATCGGCACTCCAAGCCACATCGCCAGTACCACCAAAGGGCAGTAGCGGAGCTTCGTAGGGTTCTCCTTCAAGTAGGTCAACATGATCTGTTAACTTACCACCTTTAATAGTTGCATAAAAAGTGTGAGGAATTTCCTCCACCCAATGATCCCAATGTTTATACATAAGGTCATCCACCACCCTACCCGTTGCATTTGGCAAATCGGGATAGCGCTCGGCAGTTGTTTTTGCACTCTTTACGTTTTTAATATACATTACTTTGCTACCGTCGGGCGAGTACGTGAAACCACTTATACCACCCTCCACATCGCTAATGCACTCCATTCCGCTACCATCGGCATGCATTTCCCATAGCTGTGTAGCGCCTTCGTGTGTGCTTAAGAAAGCAATTTTATTTCCCCCATCAATCCACTGCGCACTACTCTCGTGGTTGTTGGTAAATGTGAGTTGTGTTTTGTTAGTTCCATCCACATTCATTTTAAAAAGCTCGGTGTTGGTTTTGTTCTCTTTAATGTCAACAAAAGTTACATGATAGAGCAACTCCTCACCGTTGGGCGATACTTCTACAGCACCAATTCTTCCAAAACTGTGCAGCACCTCGGGAGTCATTATTCCGTTTTCAATTGTGGGAGAAACCTTGCCAATAATAGAGCCCAAATGAGTTGAATCTCCTTGCTTTCCATCATTGCACGCTGTCAATAGTGCGGTGCAAGTAATTGCCATAAATAATTGTTTTAATTTCATAATTGTTTAGCAGTATCAGTTTTTATAATCTACTTCTGTATATACTTTTCTTTTTTTTGCTATTCTATAACACCATCTTTCATACTAATGGTTCTATCGGTTAGTTGTGCCAGTTGCGTGTCGTGCGTAACAATCACAAAAGTTTGATTCAACTCATTGCGCAGTTTAAAAAAAAGTGCGTGCAGTTCGTCTTTATTCTCCGTATCAAGGCTCCCCGATGGTTCATCGGCAAACACAATCATGGGGTTGTTTATAAGCGCTCGTGCCACAGCCACACGCTGTTTCTCACCCCCCGACAGCTCAGCAGGTTTGTGATGTTTTCTATCTGCAAGCCCCATCAGTTCTAATATATTTTTGGCATCTTTGGTTGCCTGTGTGCGGTCTTTCTTACCAATTAGTGCGGGTATCATGGTATTTTCAAGCGCAGTAAACTCTGGCAACAATTGATGAAACTGAAATACAAAACCAATGTTCTTGTTACGGAAATCAGACAGCTTACGGTCGTTGTATTTTGTAACATCGTTACCCTCAAATATCACTTTGCCCGAATCGGGTTTGTCCAATGTGCCCATTATTTGCAACAAAGTAGTCTTGCCTGCCCCACTGGGCCCTACTATAGAAACAATTTCGCCTTTGCTGATGGTTAAATCCACATTTTTCAACACCTGTAGGCTGCCAAAACTTTTGTTTATACCTTGTACTTTTATCATATATAAGTATTATGCAGTAGTTTTCTTGTGTAATGTACTATAAGTGTGCGAAGGTACTGAAAAAAGGAATATTAACAAAGA
>CAZBVD010000119.1:2702-4074 GCA_964495235.1 uncultured Dysgonomonadaceae bacterium
AAACTTATATTGCAGATTTGAAACTCAACGCATTTTTCTTAGATACAGAGTTGTGGATTTGATATTTATGACATGCTTTTTTTGAATTTGAGCTGCCAGATAAATTGATGTTATTAACAGTGTGCATAAATTGATGTATTTGTCAATAGTTGTACAAATAGTGAATTTATTATCTCCACACTGATACGTAATTTACAAGACTTACCATCATATTTGTGGTGTTTTATCGGTATAGGCAAGTCACTTTTTTCAAACTGCCTATACCATCTGTTTTTGATGTTTTATAGCACTATCGGTATACCCTGCATGAACCTTCTTAAAGCATGTGTGCAATTGTGTTTGCACAGCATCGGTATAGCTATCGGTATAGGTGGTTTATACCTTCGCTATACGCTATCGGTATACGGTATAGGGCCTATATAGTAGGCCCAACCTATACCGATAGAATACTGTACCTTATGATGAGTTTTAAAAGACGATAAGATGAACAAACCTATACGCAGTTATAAATGCTTTCACAAACAAATGTCTCCTCACAATTGTTAATCCTAAAAGACTAACAAGACAAATTAAATATGACCAACTTACACGACTTTCGCAAAGACTATAGGCGAGACACACTTTCGAGAAACGAGGTAAAAGAAAACCCCACAGATCAGTTTAAAATATGGATGAAAGAAGCTATATTGTCTGAAATAGTAGTAGAGCCCAATGCAATGACATTGGTAACCTCAACACGCAATGGAAAACCATCGGCAAGAGTAGTATTGCTAAAGAGCTTTAATGATGAGGGATTTGTGTTTTACACCAACTACAATAGCCGAAAAGCAAAGGAACTAATAGAAAACCCTTATGCAGCTATTGTTTTTGACTGGCATGTAATGGAGCGCCAGGTGAGGATTGAGGGAATTGCTAAGAAGGTGTCGGCAGAGGAGTCGGACAAATACTTTTACTCTCGCCCCAAAGGCAGTCAGTTGGGTGCATGGATATCGCCACAAAGCAGTTTTATTGACGGGCGTAAAGAGCTGGAGGCAAGACAAATAAAAATAGAGGCTGATTTTAAAGAAAAGCCCATTACGCGCCCACCTCACTGGGGAGGGTTTGTGGTGCAACCACAAACTATAGAGTTTTGGCAAGGACGACAAAGCAGGTTACACGATAGGTTGATTTATATGAAGACGGGGGAGGAGTGGATATTGAGGCGGCTAGCACCTTGAGTAATGGTTAATTATTAATGAGTTGTTATTTATAGATTGTAGTGATTATTAAAAAAAGCAATGTCAAAAAGTTGAAGAATGAAGAATGAAAAGTGACTAATTGAGTTGGCTTGCAAGTGACTAATAACTTACGACTTACAACCCTATTCCCTAGT
>CAZBVD010000119.1:4174-5906 GCA_964495235.1 uncultured Dysgonomonadaceae bacterium
CCTAATTTCAAAACGTAGCCTCCATTCTAAACCCAAACAAAAGAACCCCTGGATGATTGCGATACGTTAACCGGTGAATATATTCAACACGCAGCAATCCCAATATATTGGTAATGCCCACAACGCCCTCCATGTAAGGAGTGCCACCCATTGTGATGGTTTTTTGCGGAAACAGAAACAGCCCATTCTCTTTGGTGGGGATGTTCTTATTACTCAGCCGGCCGTTGAATGCACGAAGGATAAGAAGCTCTCTAAAGCCTAAACGCTTTAATAGTGGAACACGCGCAAACAGCAAGTTATTGGCCACGTAAGTAGCTCTAATACTATATTGCTCATCGTTGATGAAGTCTAAGGCTCTTACCAAATAAAATGCTTTGTTGTCAACAATGAATCCTCTATTTGCATTTGGATACAACAACAAAGGGAAAGGTGCTTTGGTCCATACTTTTTGATAGTCGGCAACCAAATCAAAGTGCCCATGATGTGCCAAATTGAATCTTTTTTGAAACGATAGTTCTGTTTTGTGATACAGCTCATTGCCTCCAAAGATACTATTCTCACCCACGGTGTGCGATAGCATAAACAAAGGCTCTGTAAGCAAGAATGGGGTGCGATTGCGTTTGTCTTGAATATATGCTTCGTTTGGAAAATAACGCACGGAAAGCCCTGCATTCTTTGATTTGAGAGATGCCATTGGCTCAGGATATTTATCAATATCAACAGCCGAATAGGTTAATTGCGAAGCCGATTCTATTTCTGACAACCTACCCCATAATTGATAAGACAATCCGTAGAGGGTTTCTTTTTCATAGTTAAGTTCTGTGAACTTGCGATAGGTCATTGCTTGGCGCGAACGATTATATGAGTACAAAAGAAAATCGTTGGGCAAACGGGGATGATTTTGACCGGGCGAGAAGATATCGTTTTCGTGTATCAGACGGACGCTATTGCGTGGAAATTCATCGTCGTGATAGGCTTTCTTATCAAACGACCAAGCCAACTCTCCCCTATACTTTAATTTTCTATCTTTAAAACCATAGCCCACATATCCTTTAACAAATAAATGGGGATGAAGACGGGCATTGCTTGCCAATGACATTCGCAGCCGAACGCCTTCTAAATGATTATAAGCAGGTATCTCTTGTATTCTATACAGGTCGAACTTATTGGTGAGAGGGTTGCCCAGCGGTAAATTATTGTTGCGCACAATATTAGTAATCTGATATAGAAGATAGGGCAATTTATTGCGTCCCTCATCGCCCAATAGTCGCATTACTTCAATAATGGGTGGTTCATCTTTGAATGCTACAGGCATTAGGTATATCTCTACTGTATGTAAACTATCGGCACTCAGTTTTATCTCTTGCGTGTGATAGCCTGTGAACATCACTTTTAGGCGCTTTTGGCGAACAATATCTTCTGAAGTAGTAATTGTAAACCTACCTCCACTATTGCTTAAATCGCCTTGCGATGTGCCTTCAAAGAATAGTGCTACATAAGGCAGTGGTGTTTTGCTTACCCCATCTAGCACTACCCCACTAACAAAAGTTCCTGTTTGAGCCAATAAGCCCAAACAGGAACTAAAGATTAGTAGTAATATGAGTGTTGTCTTTTTCATTTATGCTAAATGATTATTAAAATATTTATTTAAACATTGTCACCTAGCTTTTCTGTTACATCTGTTATAATTGTCTCTAGATTTCCTCCATATAACGTATTGCAGCTAATAATG
>CAZBVD010000120.1:0-5875 GCA_964495235.1 uncultured Dysgonomonadaceae bacterium
GTAGAATTATGGCAGAAGATGGTATGGATATTTTGTTTGTGCCTTTCTTAACTGATACTCAAAATGCTTATTCGCGTGTTAGAAATTGTGCTCAAGCGCGTGCTATCGAAAACGAATGCTATGTTGCTATTGCTGGATCGGTAGGCAACTTACCCAAAGTTCAGAATATGGATATTCAATATGCACAATCAATGGTGTTTACTCCTTGCGACTTTGCATTTCCTGCCGATGGTATAAAAGCAGAAGCTACCCCCAATACTGAAATGATACTGGTAGCCGATTTGGATTTAGATTTGTTACGTGAACTCAATGAATTTGGCAGTGTAACAAACTTACGTGATAAGCGAAGCGATATTTATGAAGTGAAAAGAACACAAAAGCCTTATCATTTAAACAAAGGTGATTAGCTGCTCTAAAAAACTGATGGCTTATTAATTATGATGATAAGGTTGGTTGTTTAAAATAGTCATGGCACGATAAAGCTGTTCCACAAAAATCAAACGTACCATTTGGTGTGTAAAAGTCATCTTAGATAGCGATATTTTTTCATTGGCTCTTGCTTTTACAGCATCTGAAAAACCATAAGGACCACCAACTATAAACACTAGCTTTCGTGTAATGCTACTTTTTTTCTTCTCTATGTGTTGTGCAAACTGGTTAGAATTGAACATTAGGCCACCTTCGTCAAGAAGAACTACGTAGTCTGTATTGTGTAGTTTGCTTAGAATAAGTTCACCTTCTTTCAACTTTTGCTGAATTTGCGAAAGGTTCTTTCTATTCTTAATGTCGGGTATTACCTCCATAGAAAATGGAAGATAGTGGGCAATTCTCTTTGTATATTTAGCTATCTCAACAGCGATAGATTTTATATCAGTTTTGCCAACTGTTAGTAGTACAGTTTTCATATTTTTGCAGGAGTGTTATCTATTATAAAAAAATTAGCGCCAAAAGTAACTATATTTTTTGTATTTTTGCACCCACTAAACCAGGAGTTTATATAAAACTGAGGCTAATCATCAGTTCTATTTCCATTATTTTTAAATAAACTATACATAGATGGAACATCTCATTAATAATTTAATTGACTTAGCGTTTGCCGAAGATATAGGAGAAGGTGATCACACTACTCTTTGTAGTATTCCTGATAGTGCTACAGGTAAGGCCTCGCTTATAATAAAAGAGCCAGGCATATTGGCTGGGGTTGACATAGCAATAAAAGTATTTCATAAGCTTGATCCATTAATTAAAGTTGATGTTTTTATAAAAGATGGCTCAACCGTAAAACCAGGAGATATTGTGTTTACTGTAGAAGGAAAAGTGCAATCAATTTTACAGTCCGAGCGCATAATGCTGAATATAATGCAGCGGATGAGTGGTGTTGCAACAGCAACTAGCAAGTATGTTGCTCTTATAGCAGGTACTGGTGCTAAAGTATTAGATACCCGTAAAACCACTCCAGGAATGCGTATACTAGAGAAGCAAGCAGTGAAGCTAGGAGGTGGTGAAAATCATAGAATTGGGCTTTTTGATATGATCTTGCTGAAAGATAATCATATAGATTTTGCAGGAGGTATCGAAAAAGCTATAAACGGAGCTAATAAATACTTGAAAGAGAAAAACAAGTCTTTGAAAATAGAAATTGAGGTTCGAGATATGAACGAGCTTAATGAAGCATTGCGCGTTGGTGGTGTTGACAGGATAATGCTTGACAATTTTACACCCGAAACCACTAGAAAAGCTGTAGAGCTTGTAAATGGTCGCGTAGAGTTGGAGTCGTCTGGAGGTATAACTAGTGAAACCATAAGAAGTTATGCTGAAACAGGGGTAGATTATATTTCTGTTGGTGCACTCACTCATTCTGTAAAAGGACTTGATATGAGTCTTCTTGCAACAATGTAATAGTCATATTATGGATGAAAATAAAAACAAACAACTATTGCTAGATAAGCGTTATATGCGTATGGCACTTATTTGGGCTGAAAACTCTTACTGTAAAAGGCGTCAAGTAGGAGCTATCTTGGTAAAAGATAAAATGATTATATCTGATGGGTATAATGGTACACCATCGGGGTTTGAGAATGTGTGTGAAGATGAGAATAATGTAACAAAACCTTATGTGTTACATGCCGAGGCAAATGCTATAACTAAGGTGGCACGTTCGAATAATAGTAGCGAAGATGCTACCTTGTATGTAACCTCCTCGCCTTGTATTGAGTGTGCAAAGCTAATCATTCAATCAGGTATAACCCGGGTAGTGTATGCCAATTCGTATCGCTTGAGCGATGGGGCAGAGCTCTTGAAGCGCGCAAACATAGAAATAGTTTCTGTGAATTTGGAAGAATGATAACACAAGGTTCTTGAATGTTTATAGCAGATAGAACATTGTGTAATAATATATAATATAATAAATGAACACCGAAAAAAGATTACGAGCTTGGATTCCTTTGTTAATTGCTTTTAGCATAGCTATTGGTATCTTTATTGGCAATACTTACTCTGTTTTTGACTTCAGTAGTGGAAGAACAAGGTCTAGCAAGTTTAATTCAATTCTTCGATATATCGATGAATCGTATGTAGATACGATAGATATGAATGTTTTTCTTGAAGATGCAATACCAAGTGTTATTGAAGGATTAGATCCTCACTCTCGATATTTTACATCGGAGCAAATGATACGTCTAACAGAAGATTTAGAAGGACATTTTTCAGGTATTGGAGTAGAGTTTTTTGTGCAAAGAGATACAATTGTAATTATGGGAATTATTGATGGTGGGCCTTCTGAAGCTGCAGGTATAATGCCTGGAGATAGAATTATTACTGTTAATGACTCATTGGTTGCAGGAAAAGCCATCTCTAATGCAGGTGTTGTAGAAAAATTGAGAGGTGAAAGCGGCTCTAAAGTTAGACTGGGAATTTATAGGAGACCAAATCCTGACTTGATTGAAATAACTGTTACGCGGGGCGATATTCCTGTTAACAGTGTTGAGGCTGCTTATATGGTTACCGAAGAAATTGGTCTAATAAAGGTGGTTAAATTTGGAGGAAATACATTTAATGAGTTTATTTCTGCAATATCTAAGCTCAAAAATCAAGGATGCCAATCTTTTATTATAGATTTGCGTGGAAATGAAGGTGGATACTTAGACGCGGCTACATCTATGACAAATGAGTTTCTGTCAAAGGGAGACCTTATAGTTTATGCAGAAGGGCGCAATTTCCCACGTATAGATAACTATGCTACTGGTTCGGGTACTTGTAAATCAGACGATTTAATAGTACTTATAGATGAGTTGAGTGCCTCCTCGAGTGAAATATTTGCTGGAGCGATACAAGACAATGATAGGGGTTTAGTTATTGGCAGACGTTCTTACGGTAAGGGACTTGTTCAAAGTCAGCGTGTGTATGATGATGGTTCTGCTATGCGACTCACCGTAGCTAGGTATTATACTGCTTCGGGAAGATCTATTCAGAGAAGTTATGAGAAAGGAAAAAACGCAGAATATCAGATGGAGGCTGTGTCTCGTTATATGCAGGGCGACTATGAAAACAACATGGATTCCTTAGACATGACTGCTTACGAGACAATGGGAGGCAGAAAGGTCTATGGCGGTTCAGGAATTATGCCAGATGTTTTTATTCCCCGCGATTCAACTGCAGTGAATTCTTATTACAACTCCATAATGAGTAAAGGATACGTGCAAGAATATGCAGCATACTATACTGATATATATAGAGATAAGCTTGGTAGTTATGAGTCTTGGAGTGAATTGAACGACTATTTGAAAAGACAACCATTACTGCTTAATTTAATAAGTTATGCTGATTCGAAAGGTATTCGTAGGAGGCCTTATTTAATAAACGAATCAAGAGAGATACTTGAGAGTCTTTTGCGAGGTTTTATTGTGAGACACTTTTGGGGTTATGATGGCTATTACCCCGTTTATTTTGAATCGGATGATTTAGTAAATAAAGCAGTTGAATTATTAGAAACAGGGAAAGCTTCGCCACGTGCTATTATAAATGAAGAATACAAATAGTCTTTCTTACAAGTAATAATAATAAAGTAGTGAGAATGAAACAGGCTTTAAGAAACGAAGTTGCGTTATTGAAAGAGCAACATAGCGAAGATGACTTGCGCAACCTTTCATCAGATATACTTGAGAAGCTAGCTCAAGCTGAAGCATTTAAAGAAGCTAAATGTATACTTGCTTACTATAGCTTTGGAAGAGAGGTTTTCACACACGATTTTATCGAAAAATGGGCACATGAGAAGAAGATAGTTCTTCCAGTAGTTGAAGATGACAGCCTGGTGCTTAAAGAGTATAGAGGGAAAGATAAATTGCATTTGTCTGATTATGGAATTTTAGAACCTACAGGTCCCAATTTCAGAGATTACTCGCAAATTGATTTAGGAGTAATCCCAGGAGTATTGTTTGATAGGAACTTGAATAGACTTGGTAGAGGTAAAGCATACTATGATAAACTTCTACCTCTTCTTGATAACACTTATTTGGTGGGTGTATGTTTTTCTTTTCAATTAAAAGATGAGATACCAACCGAACCACATGATTTTAAAATGAACTGTGTGATTTCGCCAAATGAAATAATTTTGTGAGTTTTTAATTATAAAACTCGCAGATTTAGTCATTTAAATATATATATATATTCCAATGTCTAGACGTCTGTCTAAATGTTTGGTATTCAAAGTGCATTCACACTAAAATATAACATGTATGGGGTTCCTTAGAGAATTTTCAGCTAAAAGTACTCTTCCACGCGTAACTGTTTTGTTGATAGACATGCTGAGACCTTTGCACGATAATTTTTGTTTTTAAATATGCACATCTTTGGTTAACAGATGATTAATACGTGTATTTGAGTAATGAAACGAACGAAATTAAATACCACTCAAATGTCATTTTCCACTTATTTTGTTGAGCAACGCTCTATCAAGACCTCTGTGTTTTACAATCAATCGCATATAACTTAAAGCGAACTCTTGGGATAATTGTGTCCAATTCACTAAAAAACGCATAAAAAATGAAGTTAAGGGGTCATCTTAACTTCATTTTTAATAAGAACAGGGTTATAAATACCCAAAAATGAGAGGAAAATAACTCAGGAATAAAAAAAGGAGAGAAATACATCCAAAAGAAAATTAGATACATTATTCAAAGCTCTCATTTAGTAGTGCGCCCACTTCTTGTAGTCTCTCCATGTTGAGGTATAGAATATAGGCAATTTCATCGCTGTAGATAGGTGCGCCTTTGTTCTATCTTTCAATTATAGGTATGCCACCCATACGACGCACATTTATTCGTTTCTCAAATGTTTTTGTAGTTATATCTTCAACCTTTTTAATGGTGTGCTCCAATCGGCCTAGTTTTGAGATTCTTTCAACCCATCTGATAAAAGTGGTAATCACCAATAAGAACACTGCCATGGTGAGTAAAAACAATACAAAATGTTATGCTTTGTCATAATATCCTTTCTTGAAAGCAACCGAAGCCACAATATTAAATATGAAAGTACCAATGTAGATTGAAAGCGCATTTTGCGATACGTAGTCTGCCACAACTAACTTGAAAGATGGGGGGAGTGGCTGTTGAGGTTGCTGCAGCAAAAGCAGATATCATAGAGCTAACGGCAAATATGGTTATTGCCAACATGCTGTTGGAGAGCGTACTAAGCAAATTGTCTAGCGATCCATCTTTAATGTCTGGCACAATGTCTGTCAAGAAGGTGTCATCGACCAATTCTGCAACTAGAGTTCCCAAAATGGAGAGAATGCAGAATGTTAGAGGTTTGAACCAGAGCTTATCGGAGAGTTGATTCTAGTAGAATATGATGTTTTGGCGCATGGCAGCTCTTATTT
>CAZBVD010000121.1:0-5857 GCA_964495235.1 uncultured Dysgonomonadaceae bacterium
GCTCTAGTCTTTCTTGAACAATCTCCATATGGAGAAGACCAAGGAAACCACAACGGAAACCAAAACCTAATGCAACTGACGACTCGGGTTGAAAAGTGAGCGAAGCATCATTGAGCTGTAGTTTTTCTAACGAAGCGCGCAAATCTTCAAAATCTTCTGTGTCTATTGGATATACTCCAGCAAAAACCATTGGTTTCACCTCTTCAAAACCATCAATAGCTTCTTTACAAGGATTCTTCACGTGTGTAATAGTATCACCCACTTTTACTTCCTTCGATGTTTTGATACCAGAAATAATGTAACCAACATTTCCGCAGGTAACTTCTTGTCTTATTTGTGGGGTGAGTTTAAGAATACCAATCTCGTCGGCATTGTACTCTTTGCCAGTATAAACAAACTTCACCAAGTCGCCTTTCTTGATACTACCATTCACTATCTTGAAATAGGCAATAATTCCCCTGAAAGGGTTAAATACAGAATCAAAAATTAGTGCTTGAAGTGGTGCTTCTGGATCACCAGAAGGTTTTGGCACTCTATCTATAATTGCTGTAAGAATATCTTCCATTCCTTGTCCAGTTTTTCCGCTCGCACGGATTATGTCTGAACGGTCGCATCCCAATAAATCTATTATCTGATCTTCTACCTCTTCGGGCATAGCACTGTCGAGGTCAATTTTGTTGACAATAGGAATTATCTCTAAATCATTTTCTAATGCCATGTAAACATTGGATATTGTTTGCGCCTGAATGCCTTGTGCAGCATCTACTATGAGCAGTGCACCTTCGCAGGCAGCAATAGAACGCGACACCTCGTAAGAGAAGTCAACGTGTCCAGGAGTATCAATTAAATTGAAGCTATACATTTCTCCCTTGTGCTTATAGTCCATTTGTATAGCATGACTTTTAATTGTAATTCCACGCTCCTGCTCCAAATCCATGCTATCTAAAACTTGCGACTTCATCTCTTTGCCTTCAACGGTTCCGGTAAACTCCAGTAACCTGTCGGCCAAAGTACTCTTCCCATGGTCAATGTGAGCAATAATACAAAAATTGCGTATGTTATTCATCTAATTATTTGTCTTAAGTGTTTTGTAAAACAACATTGTGTACGATATAAGTTATCGGTTCACGCTGTTGTTTCTTTCTGTTTAGCACTGTCTTATTTTTCCGACAGTCTTTTCGTTTTGATATTCGTTTTTACGTAACATCGTTTTTAAAACTCAGCGTTGTGAGGTGTTCTTGGGAAAGGTATTACGTCGCGAATATTTGTCATGCCTGTTACAAATAGCATTAATCGCTCAAAACCCAATCCAAATCCTGCGTGAGGTGCTGTTCCGTATTTGCGAGACTCAAGATACCACCAAATTGAATCTTCATTTATACCAAAATCATGTACACGTTTCAATAGTTTGTCGTGATCTGACTCGCGTTCCGAACCGCCAATAATTTCTCCAATTCTTGGAAAGAGCACATCCATTGCTCTTACAGTCTTGTTGTCTTCGTTCAATTTCATGTAAAACGCTTTGATTTCCGCTGGATAATCATATAAGATAACAGGACATTTAAAATGTTTCTCTACCAAATAGCGTTCGTGCTCTGAAGATAAATCTGCACCCCAATATATTGGATACTCAAATTTTTGACCGCTTTCTTCCAATATTTTCACCCCTTCGGTGTATGACAATCTAATAAAATCATTGTCAACTACAAAATGAAGTCTTTCCAAAAGTTTTTTGTCAATCATGCTGTTAAAAAACTCAAGGTCATCCTTACAGTTGTCAAGCGCATATTGAACAAGATATTTAAGAAAATCCTCTGCCAAATCCATATTGTCGTTATTATCTGCAAAGGCCACCTCAGGCTCAATCATCCAAAACTCTGCCAAGTGACGAGGAGTGTTAGAGTTCTCGGCTCTAAAAGTAGGACCAAAAGTATATATAGAACCAAGCGCCATAGCACCCATCTCACCTTCTAGCTGGCCCGATACTGTAAGGTTTGTTTGGCGACTAAAGAAATCTTTTGAAAAGTCAATTTCTCCTTTTTCTGTTTTTGGAACATTGTTTAAATCAAGTGTAGTAACTTCAAACATCGACCCTGCACCTTCTGCATCAGACCCTGTGATAATAGGAGTGTGGAAGTAGAAGAACCCACGATCATTGTAATACTTATGAATAGCGTATGACATGTGATGGCGCATTCTGAAAACAGCACTAAAAGTATTTGTGCGAGGACGCAGATGTGCTATTTCTCGCATAAACTCCATTGAGTGTCCTTTCTTCTGTAATGGATAGGTCAATGGATCGGCTGTGCCGTATATCTCTAGTTCAGTTGCTTGTATCTCTACAGTTTGTCCTTTACCTTGCGACTCTACCAATATTCCGTTTACATTGATAGATGCACCTGTGGTGATTGGTTTAAGGATCTCATCGCTAAACTTAGTAGCATCAAAAACAATTTGAAGGTTTTGAATAGTTGAGCCATCATTTAAAGCTACGAAGCTTACATTTTTGTTTCCTCTACGAGTGCGAACCCATCCTTTTACATTTACTTCTTCTCCGAAGTTTTTAAGCTGTAGCGCTTCCGAAATCTTTGTTCTTTTTATTTGTTTCATATCTTCAAAATCTCACATTCTAAAGTAGAGACTTATATTTCAATATATTGTTATTATTTTTATTCTTAATTGTGTCTGTTTGTTAGTTAAAAGCACCCATGCGAAGCATGTTCACTTCTTTTTCTGTCAAATAGCGCCAGCGTCCTCTTGAAAGGTTCTTCTTAGTTAGTCCAGCAAAGTACACACGGTCTAGCTTAAGAACTCTATAATCGAAATGTTCGAATATACGTCTTACAATTCTATTTCTACCCGAGTGAATTTCAATACCTATTTGTGTTAAATCTTCTTCGGTAACATAACTCACAGCGTCTACATGAATCTCGCCATCTTCTAACTCTATGCCATCTGCAATTTGCTGCATATGCTCTGCAGCAACAGGTTTATCTACCCATACTTGGTATATTTTTCTTTTCTCGTATCGTGGATGAGTAAGTTTAGAGGCTAAGTCGCCATCATTTGTAAGTAATAGAACACCTGTTGTTCCTCTGTCTAAACGTCCCACAGGATATATTCTTTCTTCACAAGCACTCTTCACCAAATCCATTACAGTTTTTCTGTTTTCTGGATCATCAGTTGTTGTTACAAATCCTTTTGGTTTGTTTAATAAAACATACACCTTGCTTTCCAATTGAATAGGCTTGTCGTTAAATGTAACTTCGTCTGCACGGATAATTTTTGTTCCTAGTTCTTTAACCACTACTCCGTTTACTTTTACTGCGCCAGCCTGAATGAAGTCATCTGCTTCGCGACGAGAGCATATACCAGCATTGGCCAAATATTTGTTTAAACGTATAGGTGCATTAGGATCTGCATTTTCTTTATACTTAATCTGTTTAAAAGGTTTCTTTTTTATTAGTGGTTTAATAACCCTTTTTGGTCCACTGCTAGGGTTAAAGCTTCTTCTTTCTCTTGCTTGACCGCCCCCTTGTTGGTCACGGTCTCCTCTTTCCGATGGGTATCTATTTCCTCTATCTGGCGATGAGTATCTATCGCCTCTATCTGATGATGACGAAAATCTATTTCCTCTGTCTGATGAGAAATCTCTGTTGCCTCTGTCTCTGTCAGATGAATAACGGTCGGACGATTGATTCCTATCTCTATCTCTGTTTCTATCTGGTGATGAAAATCTACTGGTTGAGACAGTTCTGGTTGGTCCAGAATGCCTGTTTTTAGGGTCAGCAACGTATGCTTTGTCACCTACACGAGGTCTGCGTGGTCTTCTTTGCTCGTGTTTATCATCCGAATGTGCTCTTCTTTCTTGATTGTTGTTGTTCGAAGAATCAAAACTTTCTTTAGAAGCACGATCGTTTTTATTGTGCTTTTCTTCGTTGTTGGTTTTCATTTTTTTTCCTTATTAATTAATGGGTGGTTAATTGAATTAGCCTCACGGCTTCTTTTTATTATAGTAGGTTCTTTCTTATGTTTTTTTCTGTTTTTAAATTCCAGTGTAGTTGTGAGGATTAATTGCGTTTAACTCTTCTTTCACGTCATCGCTCACTTCCAATTGATTTACAAATGCTCTAATACTCTCTTGAGTAATTTGCTCATTCTTTCTAGTAAGCTCTTTTAATGCTTCATATGGCTCAGGATATCCCTCTCTTCTCAATACTGTTTGAATTGCTTCAGCTACAACAGCCCAGTTGTTGTCTAAGTCACTATTTATCTTACTCTGGTTTAATAACAATTTGTTAAGTCCTTTTGTTGTACTTTTTATTGCAATTAATCCATGGGCCAAAGGTACTCCAATATTTCGTGTTACAGTAGAGTCTGTGAGGTCTCTTTGTAAGCGAGATATTGGCAGTTTTGCCGATAGATGCTCAAGTAGCGCATTGGCTATACCTAAATTTCCTTCTGCATTTTCAAAGTCGATAGGGTTCACCTTGTGCGGCATAGCCGATGAGCCAACTTCACCAGCTTTAATTTTCTGTTTAAAATAATCCATCGATATGTATTGCCATAAGTCGCGTGTCATATCTATTAGTATAGTATGTATTCTTTTCAAAGCATCAAACGATGCTGCTAGTTGGTCGTAGTTAGATATTTGCGTTGTATACTCTTCGCGTATAAGGTGAAGCTTAGTTGCCAAGAAGTTTTTGCCAAACTCTTTCCAGTCAATCCCTGGATAGGCTACTTGATGGGCATTGAAGTTGCCAGTGGCGCCTCCAAACTTTGCTGTATGAGGAATAGCCTTTAGAGCTTCAATCTGTGTGAGCAATCTGTATTCAAACACCTTTATTTCTTTACCCAATCGGGTGGGAGAAGCTGGTTGACCATGTGTACGTGCTAGCATTGGCACATCGTTCCACTCTGCCGACAGTGTGGATAGTGTATTGCAAAGCGCCTCTAGTTGAGGAATATAAACCTCTTCTAGTGCTTCTTTCCACATTATTGGAAATGCAGTGTTGTTTATATCTTGCGAAGTTAATCCAAAATGGATAAACTCTTTATACTCTTGTAGGTGTAGTTTGTCAAACTTATGTTTTATAAAATACTCCACCGCTTTCACATCGTGATTGGTAACAGCTTCTATCTTTTTTATCTCTTTGCCATCTTCAATATTGAAGTCGAAAGCTACCTTCCTAAGTAATTCAATTTTATCTTTTGGGAAATCTTTCAACTGAGGGATAGGAATTTCGCACAACGAAATAAAATACTCTATCTCTACGTGGGTTCTAAACTTCATCAATGCATACTCAGAAAAGTATTTACCTAAAAGTTCAGTATGTTTTTTGTACCTGCCGTCAACTGGAGATACTGCTAGTAGTTCGTTTGTGTTCATTGTAAAAGGGATGTCGTTTGTTTGTTTATTGAAAATAGCAATAAAATCGCTTCCATCATTATTTTCTTTTAGTGACTATTCTATGCTATTATAACTTTCAATAAAATGAATTAGATATACTAATGTTTTTTATGAGGCTTTTTTTAAAGACTCGTTTATTTCAAGTATATACTTTATTTATCTGAAAAAGCTTAATAACCTAGTTTTTCATATTTTCTTATCAGAAATATATAAAAAAGGTCATTTACATTGATTCGTTTATCAATTAACCAATTAAAGATGCAAAAATATCAATTTTAAAGGGAAAGTAAAAATTAAATGATAAAAATGTTCGATTTATTTTGGAACTAATAGAAAAGAATATATCTTTGCATCGCTTTAAAAAAGAATACGTCTCAAGAGAGAGACATTAGAGTAGTAAAACATTTGGGGCGTTTAGCTCAGCTGGTTCAGAGCATCTGCCTTACA
>CAZBVD010000122.1:0-5852 GCA_964495235.1 uncultured Dysgonomonadaceae bacterium
ATTGATGATTTATAATCAATAATGTTTAATAATTTATGATAGTGTCAATAATAGAGCTCTTTGAGGTAAGAAGCTAGCTTGTTTACATGAATCCTCTTAATTATATAATGTTATAGATTGAAACAATTAAGAACACAAGCGATGAGAACAAACGTACTAATGATGGAATACTTCGAGTGGTACTTGCCAAACTATGAACACCTGTGGAACAGACTAAAAGACTTTGCTCAACATTTGAGCAAAGTAGGGGTTACATCTGTATGGACTCTCCCTTGTTACAAAGGAACAGGGTTCGACGATGTTGGATATGGAGCTTATGACTTGCACGACTTAGGCGAGTTTGATCTGAAAGGAACTGTCCGTACTAAGTAAGGAACAAAACTAGAGTTGCATGAATGCATTGAAACTCTCAACAATAATGGCATTGTGGTATATGTCGACGTGGTGCTCAATCACAAAGCAGGCGGAGATGAGTTGCAAGCCTTCCATGTATTTGAAGTAGATTCACACAATCGCAACAAAGAAATAGAGGAGCCTTATGAAATGGAGGGTTGGACACGATTTACATTTCCAGGTAGAAACAATAAATACTCGGACTTTAAGTGGAGTTGGGAGCACTTCTCAGCTACCGATTATAATCATCGTGACAACAAAGAAACTATCTGTATCATTTTAGGAGAGAACAAGGGTATTGATGTGAATGATAAATCAGTGAGTCATTAATATGGCTATTTCGACTATCTCATGTTCACGGATATAGACTACAAACACCCCAATGTGTATAATGAAACGAAAAGATGGACATCCCTATGTTTTTTTAGGAGACTATTACGGAATTGAAGGAGAGAATCCGCAAGAAGATCATCAATGGACAATTGACCAATTGCTAGATGCGAGCAGAGACTTTACTTATGGCGAAAAAGTAGATTACTTTGATGACCCCAATGTAATGGGTTTGGTAAGAAAAGGAGATGAAAATCAATCCGATGGCTGTGTAGTAACAATGAGCAATAATGATGGTGGTAAAAAGCCAATGTTTGTTGTAGAAGACTATGCCGGCTCCGCGTGGTACGACAAGATGTGTAACATTGAAGAAGATGTGGTGATAGGCGATAATGGTAAAGGTTTCTTTAATGTGAATGATGGTTCGGTTTCGGTATATTTAAAGCGTGCATAATTACATAACAAGCCTTTCCCTATTCATTTTGCTATTACTTTTAAATAAATATTCTATCTTTGTAGTTATAATTGACAAAACCGTCAATTTGTTTCATGCTCTAGTTATATAAAACATGATATATCTCTACTCCACATATTCTTCTGTTTATCTTATGCCCCTGTTGGGGGATAAATAATTTTCCATTGCTTTTGCCGTGATGGCAAAATATTGGGTACAGTTGCTACCCAATTACTACAAAGGCAACTGTCTATAAACATTTAACTTAAGAACATCAACATTAAATCATTCCACAATAATATGAAAGTGATGAAATTTGGCGGAATTTCTTTAGGAACTTCCGACGCTATTGAGAAAGTAAAAGATATAATTGGAGCTGAGAAGCAACCAGTAGTAATTGTAGTGTCTGCACTATACGGTGTAACCGAGCAACTTCTTCAAGCTGCTAATTTCGCCCTTAACAGTGATAAAAAATACGAGGCAATCTACGATATGCTCTTGAATCTCCACAACGAAATAATAGAAGAAGTAGTAGAGCTAGACAAGGATAAAAAAGAGTTACTAAAAGAAATACAACCCCTATTTGATGACCTGAGAAATATTCTACGGGGTGTGTTTCTAATTGGTGATTTGTCGCAAAAAACCTCCGACAAAATTGTTAGCTATGGCGAACGATTGTCGAGTATTATCCTTAGCAGAGCTATTCCTAATGCTCAATTGTTCGATTCTACCCAGTTTATAAAAACTACTCAACAGTTTGATAAACATATCCCCGATATACCACTATCAAACAATCTTATAAAAGAGCATTTCAAAAACATAGATAATGTTGCTATAGTTCCAGGATTTATCGCTACAAGCAGAGACAAAAACGATATCACTAACCTTGGACGGGGAGGCTCAGACTACACAGCTTCTATAATAGCTGCTGCATTAGATGCATCTGTATTGGAAATATGGACAGATGTAGATGGTTTTATGACGGCAGACCCAAAGATTATTCAATCTACCTATGTTATAGAAGAATTATCATACATAGAGGCCATTGAGTTGAGCAATTTTGGTGCAAAAGTAATTTATCCACCCACTATTTTCCCGGTATATCACAAAAGCATACCTATAAGGGTTAGGAATAGCTTCAACCCTTCATCAAAGGGAACACTTATTCTCAACAAACAGTCTAAGAATGATGGTAAAGTTATTAAAGGCATCTCGTCTATTAGCGATACTGCGCTCATCACTATTCAGGGATTGGGAATGGTGGGAATTATTGGTGTAAACCATAGAATATTCAGGGCATTGGCGTTGAATGGAATAAGCGTATTTCTTGTATCACAAGCATCATCAGAGAATAGCACATCTATAGGAGTAAGCACATCTGATGCTGCCATTTCTAAAAAAGTACTTAACGAAGAGTTTGCACATGAGATAACACTGGGTAGCATAAATGAAATTACTGTAGAGTACAACCTATCTACTATTGCCATTGTGGGCCAAAACATGAAAAACGTGCCTGGAGTTGCTGGTAAATTCTTCGACTCACTAGGAAGAAGTGGCATTAGCATACATGCACTGGCACAAGGGGCATCTGAAACAAACATTTCGTGTGTAATCAAAAAAGAAAATCTGCGTAAAGCGCTCAATGTAATTCACGACTCGTTTTTCTTGTCGCCGTATCAAGAGCTAAACCTATTTATTGTAGGAACAGGAACAGTAGGCAGCAACTTACTAAACCAAATAAAACAACAACAAGAAACGCTAAAAGAGCGAAATAAGCTCCGCATGAATGTTGTAGGTATTGCTAATGGTCGCAAAGCGCTATTCAACAGAGAGGGTATTGAATTAGATGACTTCTATAATAACCTAATGACTAATGGAGTTAAAAGCTCGCCTGAGATAATTAGAGACGAAATATTCGAAATGAATATATTCAACTCTGTATTTGTAGATTGTACAGCAAGTCAAGACGTATCGGATCTATACAAGGAACTGATGTCGAAAAACGTGTCAATTGTAACTGCAAATAAAATTGCAGCTTCATCATCGTATCAAAACTACAATGAACTAAAGGATACAGCACGCATTAACGGAGTGAAGTTTCTATTTGAAACAAATGTAGGTGCAGGACTTCCTATCATCAACACAATGAATTCACTCACCAATTCTGGCGACAAAATTATAAAACTGCAAGCAGTACTATCGGGCACAATCAATTTTATATTCAACACGTTAAGTAAAGAAGTGCCTTTTAGCCAAGCCATTAAAATGTCGGTTGATGCTAAGTTTGCTGAGCCAGATCCACGAACAGATCTTAGTGGATTAGATGTGGTGCGTAAGCTAGTTATTTTATCGAGAGAAGCGGGTGGCAATATCGAACAATCAGATGTAAAGATAGTACCACTTATTCCCCAGGAATATTTTAACGGTTCGTTAGAAAGCTTTTGGAACTCAATTTCGGAGGAGGATGAGCTCTTTGAACAACGACGCAAGGAACTTGAACTAAAGCATAAACGCTTACGATTAGTAGCAACCTACAATTTAGGCAAGAACAACAATTATGAGTGCGAAGTTGCACTTCGTGAAGTGGAGAGAGGCCACCCTTTCTACGACTTAGAGGGTAGCAACAACATTATTATGATAACAACTGAGCGCTATAACGAACACCCAATGGTTATCAAGGGATATGGTGCTGGTGCAACAGTTACTGCAGCAGGAGTGTTTGCTGATATTATTTCTATAGCCAATATCCGATAGACATAACTGTAACCAAAAGAGCTATAAAACAAACTGTCTATAAAGAAATAGAGAATATATCTTAAGGTTTATTTTTATATTTCTTGAGGTAGTTAATACTTAAATGACTAGTTTTGCGAGTTATAACGATTGTGCATCAAAGCTTTTAGATGAAAAACCTTTTAGTCAGTATAATATTAATTATATCGTTCTTTCTGAACGCCACCTTATCTATCTCTCAATCAGAGACTATTGGTGGTGACTCGCTACGAATAGCTATGCCAAATAAAACATTGTTGTCTACCGACTCAAATACAGTTATTAATGATACGTTGTTAATAAAGTCGGATTCTCTATCAATGGCTCACTTAGATACAATTTCTACAGATACAATTCCGAAGATAAAAAAGAAAGAGACACTTGAGAGCAAAGTTACCTATACAGCGCAAGATTCTATTGTTTTCACCAAAGACAACAAGGGTTATCTATATGGCGAAGCTGATGTAAAATACCAAGATATAGCAATCAAAGGAGAGCTCATCACCATGGATATGGATAGCAGCATAATTAGTGCAACTTTTGGCTTAGACTCGGTGGGCAAAGAGTTTGGATTTCCAATATTTGATGACAAAGGCACACAATATGAGATGAAGGCTGTGCGCTACAACTTTAAAACAGAGAAAGCTTTCATTTCTAATGTAGTTACAGAGCAAGGTGAAGGATATATTGTAGCCAATCAAGCAAAAAAGAATGACGACAATTCATTCTACATGATTAATGCAAAATATACTACTTGCGATTTACATGATCACCCTCACTTTTACCTCAACTTGTCTAAAGCCAAAGTAAGACCAGGAAAAGATGTGGTAACTGGCCCAGCATGGTTAGTAGTAGGAGATGTACCACTGTTTCCTATTGTACTTCCTTTTGCTTTCTTCCCGTTTAATGAAACCTATTCATCGGGAATTATTATGCCTTCTTATGGCGACGAAATGGAAAGAGGCTTTTATTTGCACAACGGAGGATACTACTTTGCAATAAACGACTACGTAGACTTGGCCGTTACTGGTGAAATATATACGAAAGGTTCATGGGGGCTTGGTGCAAAATCAAATTATCGGAAACGATATAAGCACTCAGGAAACTTTAATACTAACTACCTAAAAACTATTTTAGGTGACAAAGGTTTGCCAGACTACTCGGTTTCAACTGACTTCAGAATTAGCTGGACACACACCCAAGACCCTAAAGCAAACATGTATCGCACACTTTCGGCAAGTGTAAACTATTCTACTAGCTCATACAATCAGCGCAACTTAACATCCCGCTACAACAGAGAGTCTACCAACAATACCAAGAGCTCGACAGTGAACCTAACTCAAAGGTTTCCTAACTCACCATTCAATATATCTGCATCAGCAAGTGTAAATCAAGTGTCGCGCGACTCTACAATCTCGGCAACACTTCCCAACTTGTCTATAAATATGAGTCGCATTTATCCATTCAAGCGGAAAGATGCAATAGGCGAAGAGCGTTGGTACGAAAAAATAACCATGAGCTATTCGGGAGAGTTTCGCAACTCGATACATACCAAAGAAAGTGAGTTTTTTGAATCTAGCATCATCAAGGATTGGGAAAACGGTATGCGTCATAGCATTCCTGTAAGTGCAACATTTACGCTGCTTGACTACATCAATATTTCTCCTTCTTTTAACTACAACGAGCGTTGGTACACAAGTAAAGAAATGAAAGAGTGGAACCCCGAAACCCAACGACACGATATTACAGACACTATATACGGATTCAACCGGGTGTACGACTATAGCACCTCGCTCAGTATAAATACTAAGCTTTATGGAATGTACAAACCGTTGGATATGTTTGGCGATAAAGTGCAAGCAATACGACACGTATTTTCACCTAGCATAAGCTTTAGTTATCG
>CAZBVD010000123.1:0-5850 GCA_964495235.1 uncultured Dysgonomonadaceae bacterium
CATTGATGGCGAGAACTGTTACTGCAGCTACAAATACGAGTGCAATTATTGAAAATAGAACTTTTAAAAATTTCTTCATTTTATTGTTGTGTTTTAAAATTTGCTCACCTCACAAATGAGGTGAGCAAATAGAGGTGTGTTTTTGAATGGTTAGTAATCGCCAGCAAGGTCAAGACCTGTGTTCTTTTGCTCGTTGGTTTGGAAAAGTTTTTGATGAACATCATTGATACGTGTATCAAATGCCGCTTGCATCCAAAACTGTGCAACGTTAGGATCCTTGTCAATGTATCTTACTTGAACAAATTTCTGATCGCTTTTTTTTCCTACGCCAAAGTCAAGGTTGCCTGGGGTAGTCAATAAAAGTTGATCACCAGTACCAAGAGAGGTATCTGTGATAATTTCAAGTTCAGGACATTTAGCATCAGAGCGAAGTTTGGCAACAACCTCTTCCATGCTTGGATAGCTATGTGATTTTACCAATTTGCGGAAATCATCGCGAACAAAGTCCATAGGGCTTTCAGCAGCATAAAGAATAACTTTTCCACGGCGCAATAATGGGTGAGCAGATTTGATAAAGTTTACCATCCTGAAATAGTTAGCAGTGCTAGTATCAGGATTATCAATTGCAAGCTCAAATGCACCTGTAGTTACAAGGTTTTTCTTTGCAGCTGAAATCTCCTCTGCTGTAATCAACAGATTCAACTTGTGAAAGAAGCCATTGAAAGATGTTTGTGCAGTTTTACCTGCCTCGTCACGCTGTGCATGAAACATATTATCAACAACATCTTCTCCAAATGATGTAGCCAAATCAGACAATATCATTAGCTCATGTGGATGCTTTTTGGTTTTGTGATTAACAGGCTCACCAGCATTTGAAAGAACTTTTTTGTTCTTGTTGGTTGTAACATTGTCATTCACTTCAGCATAAACCATCTCTGGCTTAAGCTTCGACTCGTAGAATTTTGCTAACTCTTTTTGATCTCCAAGTGTTAAGCCTGGTTTATAGGCACGGATAATGCCAGCTTTTCTACGCTTGTTGATAATAATATCTTCTCCATCAACTTCAACAATATTGATTTTGAGCTTCTTTGATACATCAAGGAAGCTTTGATAAGGGAGCGTACGCAATACGTTGTCATAAACAACTGCTGCACGTGTTAACGCTTCGGTGTTAATAGTTTTAGCCATAATTGAAATGTGTGTTTTTTGGTTGTTAGATTAATCCTTCTTTCTTCGCTCTTTCAAGAATTGCGAATGTGTCGCCCTGGTTTTTGTCGGCAAACTCAGCAATTGTGTCAGGGTCACCACCATCACTTTTTGGAGTAATAGTAGCAGGCTTCTTTGCAGGAATTAACTCAAGCTCATCCATCTCTGCTTCTAATTCGGCTATACGATCATTGGCAGTTTTAAGTGCTAACTCCTGTTCAGCAAGCAATTTTTCAGTTTTAGTTAGTTGAGTTTTAGTTTCAGTAAGAGCTCCTTGCAATACTGAGCCTTGTAAGGCTTCGATAACAGTTTCGGATGTAATATCCTCGGCTGTCATATCTTCTGATGCTTCTACCAATGCAGTTTGAATTGCAATAAAAGCATTTGCTTGACCTGTTAATAGGGCAAACTTGTCGTCGGTTAAGAGTTTCATGTGAAATAGTTTAAAGTGTTTGAAAATGTATCTATATTATCAATCAAGCCTAGCTTGAGAGCCTCCTCGGCAAAATATACCTTACCTGTACCCCACACGTCGCGAGATTCAGTAAGTTTACCATCACGGTTAGTTTCGATGGTTGTAAGGAAATTTTCGTTGAATGTATTGGCAAGATCTTCTAGGGGTTTGAGATTTCCCTTGAGTGCTTCGCGCACTTCGCCATTTTTGTCTTTTGAGGCAGTGGCATACACAGTATAAATGTCTATCCCTGCTTTTTCGAATTGCTTGGTATAATCGGCCATACTTAAGTATGTACCTATACTACCCACGCGCGCCATGTTGCTGTTTACAACAATTAGGTCGCACCCAGAAAGAATGCCGTATGCAGCACTACAAGCAAAATCATCAATAAAACCAATCATGGTTTTATTTCTTTTTGCTATAGTTTCGTTAAGCAAGCGCATGGCCATACCATCACCACCTCCAGATTCTACCACGAGTAGAATGCCTGAAATGTCTTCGCTTTCAAAACATGCCTCTAAAATTTCGGAAATCTCTTGCATACCTGCAGGTCCACAAAATTGGCCATGCTTGGTTATTGGTCCCGAAATGGAGATAACAGCAATTTGTTGACTATTATCGCTGTTATCTCCGGGGCCAGAATCGAAAGAAGATGAAGAGAGTGGATGTATGCTGAGCGGATTAATTTTTTCCGCTGGTGTTTGTTGCTCGCCTTTGAGATAGGCTATTAAATGTGGTAGATAATTGGCAGCGTAGCTGTCTTCAATCATCCAAATACCGTTGAAAATGTTGTGTTTATGTAACATAGCAGTAATAGATTGTACAATATTTTAGTACAATATTACTGCTATGTAATTGGTTTAGAAAGGACTTGAAAAGCTAGAGAATCAACACATTATTAGGCTGTTTGCCAGTCATTCTGATCAAACCTCCCGACCTTCCAGAAGGTGTTTTTGAATAAATTCGCTCGGATGATAGAGAGAGAGGAAAGTCAGGAGTGCCAAATACATGAATTTCTCCAGTGGGTAGCTCAAGTAGTGATAAAAATTTGTTAAACGACTTCTTAGTGATAAGATTGAGTGTTTTTACTTCAATAGTTATATCGATGTGATATAAGTTGCCACTTTTTGAAGTAATACATGGAGCTGCTGCTTCTACTCCATTTTTTGCAATATCTAACGAGGTTGGTATATAGTTATCCTTATATACCAACCTTACCTTATTATTTTGCACTTGAAAAGATTCAATATCTTTCACGTCAATTATTTTGGCGGAAATGAAACCACCCATACGATCATTAGTTGAATTCATAGCTTTACTGTTTATAGTTCATTTTCTTGTTTTACAACACGTTGATTTTCAGTGATTGCGCACTTTTACGCACTTTTTACGCACAATTGCGCACCTTTACGCACTAAAAGGACAAATCAATACACTTGAGTAGTGATATTTTTCGGTTAAAGATAGTTAATATAGGTGTTATCTCTCTTTTTTTGTCAAAGAGTACCCTCTTTTTTTTAATTGACGACGATTAGATGATGTCCAGCGGTAATAATTCTTTACCAACGCACCTTCGGTAATAGCTGTTATTTTAAACTTCTGCATAAACATATAGACACAATCTTTTATGTAAAAAACAGATACAGTATCCTCTCTCCTTACTTTGTGTCGATATTCATCGACAAAATCATGTAAGTGGGCCCAAAATAGTGACGCTATTTTTTTTTCAATTAAATCAGTTGCTCTTTCTGAAATATAATTGTGGACTTGGGGGCATTTGCCTCCTGATTGAGCAGGAAGTGCAATCTCAAGATTGCCTGAGGTTGGCAAAAGGCAGTTTTCTGGTGGTTTTATCATGTTATTTGCAATTACATGATAAAGATGGTGTGTGTGAGGGACTCGAATGTACTTTTCATTGGGTACTGCAAATACAGCATTGGCATACTCGGCCAAATGAGGACTAATAGTTACAAATGTGGTAATCATAGAGATATTTTTTAAAAGTGAATATAATTTGCGTATATACTAGTCTTGATGTGCAAGAATCTGAACTTAAAAACGATACTAAGTTACTCATATTAATGCAACTATGCAACTTTTATAAAGCTTTAATTTAAGTATATCCATCTAATATGTAAATACTTTCTACTTTTCTTTTTTTTCTATGTGTCTAGGGTGTTTTTTGCCGACCAACAGACCAACGACCAACAGAAAAAATAAAACAACACTTATTTACTTGTATATCAACACTTTAATTTTTGGAGATAAAAAAACCAATGACCTACAAGTTTATTTTTGTTGGTCGGCAAAAAAAAGATGTGACCAACAGATAAAATAAAGCGACCAACAGAGACCTACAAAAAACAAGTGCTGACCAACAGAGACCTACAAAAAACAAGCACTCTATTATATATATATACTACTAATAATCATATACTTACTACTACTATAGGGCTTTTTCTTTTTTCTTTTTGTTGGTCGTTGGTCTGTTGGTCGCACTTTCTGAAAAGATTTTGAAATATAAATTACTTTAATTGCTCTTTTTAATAATGGGGGGTCTGGGGGGTTTTTCAAGCACAAAAACCCCACTTTTGAAAAGTGGGGTTTTTGAAAGTGACCAACAAATTAAAAAGTTTCGACTGTTGGAAGAGGGTGAATTATAAGGAATTCGCTACGCTCATATTTTTTTATTAGGCGCATCCGCGCCGGGACTGTCCATATTACATATATCTATAAGATGAGATGTTTCTGGTGTACATAAACCATCCTGCATAAATACAAGCTCTAGTAGTAGCTCATATACATTAGCTCCACGCATAATAAGTTCCGTAATAGTATGAAAGAGTGCATTTTCATTGTATAGTTTTCTGCCGTTCTCAAAATTGGATAGGAATTCAACTCTACGCTGATACATTTCATACGCCAATGGCTCTCCTGGTTCGCAGACTATATCAGATAGTCTGCGAACAGTGATAGCTGTTTCTTTGCCAAGCAGCGCTGGGTGTATAAATGGCTTATTGGTTATAACATTAGAAGCGGGCTTGTCGGGAGTAATTCCTTTCAATATCCGAAGGGCTTCGAGGTTCTCTTCCCCTATCTCTCTAAGCACCTCTCTCATCTTAGACAAGTTATCTGACATGTTTTGCCTCAATGTTCTAGAGGGTTCCTCTATTGTGTCATTGAGGTGCTTTTGGGCTAATGAAATAACATGAGGATCATCATCGCTATGGTTTATTACTGTCATCTGTAGAGCTATTGCAATAGAGAGCTCTAGCATTGCACCTTTTGATTGTCGATAGTTTGGAAGTAAGCATATATAATCACAATCTAAAAGAAGGGCTATATCCTTTCTCATATGCTCTTCCCAACTGCTATCGGGAGACAAACCATTATTCATTGGATTAACTACAGAGTAGCCATATCTTCTGAGGTGCTTTTCGGAACGTAAAAACATGGCCCATGCATCTTCTAGTGGCAGGCTTGTTATTGGTCCTGACAGGTAAACTTTCTTTGGCTCGGGTTCTTTATTGTCTTCTACTCTCTCTATATTTAAGACATACTCTTTACCATCGATATAGGTGAGTGTTAGAACCTCGTTTGTCCTTAGGAAGTGTTCAATAATCGACTTAACCACTACATCTGTAATATCGTAGGTAGCGGACTGGCCATGTTCATATATATGTTTTAGTAATTCTTGACCAGACATCTTAATTTCAAGCGTGGATAATTCTACATGTGATTTTTCTTTCTTCATTTCTTATTTCTTATTAATACGATTGTTTTACTGTCCCTTCTTACTTGGGTTGAACTGTGCAATATGTCTCGCCCGATGGGCGTTAGTTTAATTGCATTTTCGTGGTCTTCTTTTTGCCACTGGTTTATTTTCGGGGTACTCATTTGTTATGGGCTATACTGAAATAGCCCGATACCCTCTTAAAACATTTTGAGCAGCAGAATAGGTTACTGTTTTTGCTCGTTTATCCCCTTCCTTTTTTACTTTCAATGAATAGATTGCACCAAAGAATGTAATGTTTGAAGTTGGAATTTCGCCTCTTTCTTTTAGGTCTTCTCTGATAAAATCAATGTGTTGTTCTCTCATAATTATTGAATAAAGTACAGCCCATAACAAACATTATATTCTTCTTCTCTCAATTAACCCTGAGAATATGGTTACCTTAAATATTCCG
>CAZBVD010000124.1:0-4383 GCA_964495235.1 uncultured Dysgonomonadaceae bacterium
TTTCGCAGATTTTCAACTATCGTATTGCATGCACTCTCAATGTCTTCAATATGTAAAAGCTCATGAGATAATTTCTTTTTATTTTTATCCACAATTATATGATTTAAGCGTATTTAAAACTCTTGCCATAAACAATATTATCCAATTTTATTAACTCCGAATCTCTCAGTAGCGGAATTGTTTTTTCTATAAAACAGGAATGTAAAATCTGAGTTGACAAAATGGCTGTAAGAGCCATATTATCAATTTCTGTTATTTGATGCCTCATTTTCATCTTTTCTAATAGTATTCTCACTTTTTCATAATCAAAAAAGCCCATCGATATTATCTTTTCTTTTGAAAGCATTTCTTGAATGTAATCGGGTGTATTATCAGAACCGAGTGAAGATGCAATAGGTGCTCTATAAGGTTGTTTCTGCCGAGCAATTATTTCTTGTGGAACCTTGTTTTTCATCATCGTTTTTAAAAGATACTTTTCTTTTAGCCCATTCAATCTATATTCTGGTCTCAATTTCATACACATCTCAATAAGCCTATGATCTAGAAAAGGAAACCTTCCTTCAACAGAGTTGGCCGCGGCCATACGCTCTCCTTGCGAAGACAAGAGATAGCTAGACGTGAAAATAGTTGCTTCTATCCACTGAGCTCTCGACAATAGATCAACTCCTTTAAGCTTGCTTTTAACTTTGTCGGAAAACTCTTCAACAGGATTATAGTCCTTTATTTCATCTTTAATATTAGAAGAGAAGAAGTTTTTTATGCGGGCTGTATTATTCCATCGCAACAGATGAGAATAAACTGGTGATGATGTTTCGGTTAATTTATAACCAAAAAACATTCTCAAAGCCATGTCGTTTGTATTTCCCATTTGCGACAAATATGGATAGAGCTTTTTAAGTAGCAAAGGTCTATATTTAGATGATGGTTCTTTGGCCCAAAATTCCCTTATTGTAGCCTCCTTAAAGATATTGTATCCTCCTAGTATCTCATCGGCCCCTTCACCCGTTACAACTGTTTGTATATTACTCTTTCTAGCTAATTTAGAAAGCATAAACATGGGTGCGGGTGAGCTGCGCAAAAGAGTGCTTTCAGCATGCCATACAACCTCTTTAAAGTTGTTAGCAATATCAGCATCACTACATATTACTTTGCTATGATTAGTTTTATAATAATCAACAGCAATATTTTGATATGCTGACTCGTCAAAATCTGGATTGGTAAAACTAATAGAAAATGTATCTAAATTTAAATCTGGATGTAATTTCTTTATATATGCAGTTGTAACACTAGAGTCGATTCCTCCGCTTAAATAAGCGCCATATGGTTCATCCTGTTGTGTTCTTATAGAAACTGCATTGCTAAACAATTCATCAAATTGATCTATAGATTCAGCTAAGTTATACTGAGAGTATTCTTCAGGCATATAAACAGGAAAGTCCCAATAAGCCTTAGTTTGTAATCCATCACTATTAAGTTTAAGATAATGACCTGGAGAAAGCTCTGAAATTCCTTCAAAAATTGTATTAGGAGTCAAAGGAGCCCAGAAAGTTGCAGTTTGAGTAAGTGACTTTGCTGAAATCTTTGGAGTTAGGTGCGGATATTCAAAGAGAGCTTTCATTTCTGAAGCAAACACAAATCCATTATTCGAAATGCTGTAATACAAAGGACAGATACCCATTCTATCTCGGGCTAAGAATAGTTCTTGTTTCATACTATCCCAAATAGAAAATGCAAACTGACCATTAATCATATCTAAACACCCTACACCAAACTCTTGATATAAAAGAAGGATTAGCTCAGCATCACTGTCTGTTTTTAACTGATGTGCCTTATTTAACAGTTTTGAACTTAAGAATGAACGATTAAATACTGCTCCACTCCACACAATCCACAAATCTTCATCTTTATTAGAGAAGGGAATGTTTTGTGTTTGTTTAATAGCTAAGAGTCTCTGCCCTTCTCCTAAGCCTACAAAGTTTGATACAAACACGCCATTATAGTCTGACCCCCTGTGCTTGATGCGTGTAAGCATACGCATCAAAACACCTAAAGGATCCGCAGTTGCATTTTTAGTATAAAAACCTACTATTCCTGACATGTTTACGTCTTTTATTAATGAAAAATCCAGAAGATGTTATGCTGTTCTCAGTTTCTTCTCCTCAAGTTTTTTGAGTAGAAAGTCCGTTATATTATTAATTGATTTAAAGTTATCATCAACTAAATCAGCATCTTCAATCTCTACTGCAAAGTTCTCTTTTAAAAAATCAATTAAAAAAAGAAAACCCATGGAGTCTAGTATACTATTCTCAAAAATCAAAGTATCATCCTGAATATCCTCTTTTTGTGAAAAGGAGGATTTAATGATATAAGACTTAACATTTTCTTTTATTTCACTTTTATTATTCATAACGATTGTATTTTAGATATAAAAATATAACAATCAAATCCCAACTTAGTTTAATGCATTTTAAGATTTAACATCATCATCACTAAAAGGTGTACAACAGAGTTTTTTGTCTTTTAATATCAAACTAAAGCCATTTCTTTTAAAAAATTATTTAGCATAATATGAACATTTTAATTACTTTTATTTATAGCTACTTTAACAAAGTATATTCTAAAATTCCTTGTAATTTAGAATCAAAAGCTTGTAATATGAAATCATTTTATAATAAAGACACTCTGCTCATAACATCTCTAACCGCTATATCTAAAAAAACAGAAATGAATTTGATGATAGTAAAACATTTGATAGACTTATTAATTTAAGATACTTATTTTTATGGATAAGAACTTAAGTCTCTGTGCAACTCAAGCTATTCTTATGATAATGGTGCTTTTGCGCATATCGTTTCATGGAGCTAATCTCACTGTCTTCAAGAATAAGCAGTTGAACAGTATTGGACGACATTGCAATTGATTTTTAATTTCTATCTGGTTCAGGTGCTAGCTCATGTTTATTCATTTCATCCGCACTATCATCTGAGGGCTCTTCTGCAGATTCTGTTATTAGAGTTGTATCAGCAACCTCGGTATACTCACTGCTTCTGTAATTATCAATCTTCCTAGTTTTCTTTTTATTAAACAAAATCTGTTTGTTCACCATGTTTTTGTACTCAACAAAAAATTGATCAAGCTCTTTAAACAGGAGCGTAAAATCTAAATCTTCATTTAATAGAGGAGTGATTTCAATTTGTTTTATCATGTTTTTTATAGCAGTTACCACTGATTTTATAAGCTATTCTGTTGTGTCTTGCGGCCTTACCGAAATGGAGGCTAGCCTTCGATAAAGCAGATCTTGAATAGAATCGTGCACTCCTTTTAAGTCATTTAGAAGCTCACTAAACCTCAACAAGTCAAGTGCTGTTTCAAGTTCTGGATTAGCCTTTACTGCCGCTAAAAACGGTGTGATTTTTTGGCTATACATCTCATCGATTTAGCTCAACTTCAATATTTTTCAAAAAGTGAGTAAACACACTCTTGACTGCTTCTAACTTTCTATTTAAACCGCTTTTATTCTCTTTCAATACCTCTTTTAAGCGAAACCTAATTTTACTGATGCGAAGAGAGCCCATTTCACGAAGTTTAGCTAGCTCTTCTGTCAATGGTTGTGCCCCAAATTTATCTGTAAGTTTTTCTATTCTTGGTTTTTCGACAACCAATAAATTATACATTTTCTTGATCTGTAGTTCTTCTGGATTGTGTTTTTCTATAATTCCAATCAACCGTTCTGCAAACCGAGGTATTTCAATTTTCAAAAAGGCACTATACGGAGCCCTAGTTAACTCCAACTGTTTTTCACTAATCTTCATGCTCTTTTAAATTAGAGAGGTCTCTTTTCCCAACATTTGCGTTCGATTATAAACATCTATCTTTGAAGAGATTGCTCTTTTCGTTCACACATAACAACAGTTCAATTAATGTGTCAATATGTATAATTCTGTTTATTCTATTAAAAAAATGTACAATACTTATTTTTATCTCTGACTTTATGAAAAATATTGTGCAGTAACTCTTTTTTTAATGTCATAGTTGTTTGTTTTATTACTCTTTTTGGTGAAATAATGTCATGTAAATTATTCGCAAAGAACTTTCACCCTTTTAAGGCATCATTAAGTTTTATTTATAGCAAACGGAAGTCACAAGGCCTCAATTAACTTTATTTGTTCTTTAAAAGTCCCAGAAAACTCCAATATATTTATTTGAGGCTTTTTTGATTGCAAAAGATGACGCTACTTTTCATTTGTCGCATCCACATTACACTAAGAGTAATATAAGAGAAAACTGGATTAACCAATCTATTAACTACGTTTTAAAAAACAAGCTCGTGTATATAGATTAAGAAACATCATTTTTTCAACCCTTAAGTTTGTCCCATAAAAA
>CAZBVD010000124.1:4483-5787 GCA_964495235.1 uncultured Dysgonomonadaceae bacterium
TGTATATAGATTAAGAAACATCATTTTTTCAACCCTTAAGTTTGTCCCATAAAAAAGGGAATAGTGTTTTCAACCAAAGCATAGTAAACGAATAAGGTAGATATAAAGGGAAATGTTTTTTTATATAGTAAAGATATTCTTTGTATGCTAGCCCTTTAGGGCTTTTCAGATAGGATATACGTTCTTTAAGAGATGAATTGCTAGATTTCCAGTTTCGCCCATGATCAAAAAAACATACACCACCTATATTAGGCGCTAAACATACTGGAATTCCTTTTTTGATAGCACGCAAAGAGTAATCAAAATCTGCAATTCCATGGGTGAATCGCTCATCAAAAAAACCAATATCATCAACTGTTTCTTTACTTATCCAAAGTATATTTGCGTTTGTCAAATCACATTGTTGCGGAAATTCTTTAGGAGTTAATAGTTGACGTTTAACAATAAAATGATTTGTTGTTATCTTTTCTCCACCATAAGTTACTTCATTTGTAATGTTATCAATAGTAGCACCAGAATAAATGCCTTTTTTCCCACTCCTTGACAAAGTATATTGTTCCGAGGAAATTAAATTACTGAGGAAATGATTATATAAAACTACATCATCATTCAGTAAAAGAAATGCATAATACTCTTTATTGTTCATAGCAGTACTCCACGCTAAACGCATACCTCCTGCCCAAAACAAATTTCCGTCTCCTGAAACTATATTTACACCTGGATATTTTTGCTTTATAGCATCACTTGTTCCATCAGTAGAACCATCGTCCACTAAAAAGATATCAAATGTATAACCCGCTGGTTTTACTGCTTTATAAAAAGACGCTAAACAAGCTAAAGTTTTTTTCTTCCGATTATGACAAGTTAGTAATACAGCTATTTCATTGTTTCTCATTTTCTTCTTCTTTTAGATGCTTATCAAAATCAATATAACGCTTATCAAATATACCTCTTGCCCATATTGTAACCTCATAATTACTCATAATTCTAAAAGAATGAGAAAAGCAGAGTCCAATCATAATCAAAAGCATAAAGTAATTAAGCGAGAAGTTATTAATATCCTCTACCCATGAGTATAACCATCTGAATGCAACATATATACCAATCATTTTAGCATAAATATTGTTCGATTTATTTACAGCCAAGTAACTGGCTCTATAAAATATTAGCAGATAGAGTATTACACCCACAATACCTGTCCAAGTAAATACATTTGCAATTCCAAATTCATTACCCAGTCGTTCATCTCTTCCAGTTAGTACATATTGCTCATCTCCAAAAAACTCAGAGTCATTTCCTCTAGC
>CAZBVD010000125.1:0-5771 GCA_964495235.1 uncultured Dysgonomonadaceae bacterium
GTGAAAACAAAACAGGGTTTATATCTCATTTAGCAGTTTACAAAGCAAAACGCTGAGAAGGTTGCCCAATTAGAGGAACTTGTCATAAATCAAAAGGAAGTCGAGAAATAGAGGTTAATCATAAACTAAGAGAATACAGGAGAAAAGCACGAGAAAGACTAACATCAGAGGAAGGATTAAAAAGACGTAGCAGACGTCCAATAGAGCCAGAGGCGGTGTTTGGACAAATGAAATACAACAAATCATACAATCGATTCCGACATGCTGGTATAGACAAAATCAAAATGGATTTTGCTATTGCTTTTAAGATCTTGAAACAACACAGAAAGATGACTTAGAAGCGTAAGGTTACAATAAGTCCTTCTAAATATTCCAAAAGACATCTTTTTAGAATCAATTTTAGCTCTTTAAATCAAAAAGTAAGAGTTTTATCTTTCAAAGAAAAAGTATTAGAAAAAGCTGTAGCATAAAAATAGAAAAAGAGGATGCCGTTACTAGGCACCCTCTTTTTATATAGTATAATTTCTATTTTGCAATAGATTATTTCAAGTTCTTATTAACAGTGTGCCACTGATCAACTGCTGGAAGTATACCCATTTCGATAACCTCGTCGCGTAATTTTACTAAGTGGTTGTAGCTATCTGTTAGTTCTTGTATTTCTTCTTCTGTTCCTTTTAATGGAGCATATGTTACACCATCTTTAGTGATAGATGTTTCCATAGCCATCATTATGTGGTTATAGTCGCCAGTGTTTACATAGCAACCTGAAGGCCAACGGAAAGAGTCGCCACCCATTGCTGCACGTATCATTTCAACTGATACATACGAAGGGCTTTGGAATGATGAACGTCCGCGAAGTTTGATGATATTGCCACCACCTTTTTTCACTCTTGATTTAAGTGCTTCCCAATCTTCGTTGGTTAATTCTGAAGTTCCGATAATGTCTGTTAATGGTTTGCCATTAACTTTTGCAGTAGATGCAAATACTGCCATCATTTCACCATGACCACCATAAGTGCGCGTGTTAGTAACTTCACTTTGTTTCACACCTAAATGTTTTGCCAATTCGTTTTGTAAACGTGTGCTATCTAAAGCTGCCAATGTAGTTACTTGTGTTGGTTTCAAACCACCATGTATCAAAGCTACCAAACCGGTAATATCTGCTGGGTTGAAAATAACAGTTAAGTGCTTTAGGTCTGGACAATAAGATTTGATGTCTTTACCTAATTGAGCAGCAATTTCTGCATTACCTTTAAGAAGGTCTTCACGTGTCATACCATCTTTACGTGGTGCACCACCCGAAGAGATCATATATTTTGTATCGGTAAAAGCTTCCTCTACACTTGTTGTGAATGTAAAGTTAACACCTTCGAAACCGCAATGAGCCATTTCTTCTGCTACACCTTCCAAGCCAAGAGCAAATGGGTCGTATAAGCAAATGTTAGGTGTTAAACGCATCATAGCAGCAGTTTGCGCCATATTTGAGCCAATCATACCTGCAGCTCCTACAATTGTAAGTTTGTCGTTTGTCAAAAAATTCATAATAAATTTATTTTATAGAGTTTATTTTATCTTTCGCTATTATAGACATCAAATTTACACATTCTTATCTAGAATTTAGCAATAGAAATCTCCAATTAATCTAAAATTTTTAAATTAACCCGTATTATTCACGTTTTAGCTCCTGCGTAGATACTGAGGCGTTGAACTTCGCAGATATAGGCCACTATTTCAAGGAGTTTGCTGGCGAAATAGATGGCAGCCTTCTACAAGCTCAACAACGGCCCTTCAACCCCTTCGAGAGGAGCCGAACTTCAAAGACCAAAGCGAACATTTCCCCAAAAATGGGTATTCGCAATAAAACATATTGTGTCCGTAAATCTTTAATTGTTAGCTGCAGAAACATATATTAATAAAAGTGTGATGTATATGCGGGTAATGGAGAAATATATCAGATGCAAGCTAAAAACAATAAGTGGTGTGTCAATGTTTATCAGACATTAACACACCACTTACGTATTATAACTTATAACTTACGACTTATAACAAACTCCACGATACCGTGAGTCCTGCCATAACAATAGAAACCATACTCATCAACTTAATTAAGATATTGAGAGAAGGTCCCGATGTATCTTTAAATGGATCGCCTACAGTATCGCCCACAACGGTTGCATTATGCGTATCGCTGCCTTTGCCACCATAGTTGTCCATCTCTACATATTTCTTAGCATTGTCCCAAGCTCCTCCAGCATTTGCCATAAACACAGCCAAAACAAAGCCTGTGCCTAATCCACCAGTTAACAGCCCCATCACACCTGCAACTCCTAAAAGAAGACCCACTGCTATAGGAATAGCAATGGCTAGTAATGAAGGAAGCAACATTTCGCGCTGCGCGCTTTTTGTAGATATTTCTACACAGCGTGCATAATCAGGTGTACCTGTACCATCAAGAATACCTTTTATTTCTCTGAACTGTCTCCGAACTTCCTCAACCATTTCTTGGGCAGCTCTACCAACAGCATTCATGGTGAGACCACAAAAAAGAAAGGCCATCATTGAACCAATAAATACACCTACAATAACTTTTGGATTCATAAGTGTTACTTGGTAATAGTTCATAAAGTCGGAAAAGTTGGCATCGGCAGTGTTCATTAGTGCTCCATCAGCAAATGTTAGCACATCCTCTCCCAATCTCATAAGCCCTATTTTTATCTCTTCTATATATGAAGCCAATAATGCAAGACCTGTGAGTGCAGCCGAACCAATAGCAAAACCTTTTCCAGTGGCGGCTGTAGTATTACCCAATGAATCTAACGCATCTGTACGTTCTCTCACCTCTGGCCCTAAACCACTCATCTCTGCATTTCCTCCCGCATTGTCGGCAATGGGGCCATAAGCATCTGTTGCCAATGTAATTCCTAATGTGGAAAGCATTCCCACTGCAGCAATACCTATTCCGTAAAGACCAAGGCTAAGATTTTCTCCACTAACTAAGTTATGCGTGTCAAAACCGATGGCACACAAATAAGAGAAAGTAATGGCAAGAGAGATGGCTAGTACTGGAATAAATGTAGATATTAAACCTGTGCCAATTCCGGAAATTATAACAGTAGCCGGACCTGTTGCACCACTTTGAGCAATTCTTCTAGTAGGATTGTAGGAGTGAGAGGTGTAATACTCTGTTCCTTGACCTATAACAATACCAGCTAATAAACCAGAGATTACGGAAAAAGACAACCCAATCCAGTTTTCGAAACCTAATGTGTACAATATACCAAAAGTGGCAATTGCTATAAGAAAAGCACTTGTGTTTACACCTTTATTGAGGGCGCTCATCAGTTGTTTCATATCAGCATCGTCTTTGGTTCTCACCAAATAGATTCCTAATATAGAAAGGAATACTCCCACTGCTGCAATTATCATGGGAGCAAATACTGCATTCTTCTGCATAATAGGATTTACTGCGTAAGCAGATGCGCCAAGAGCAGCTGTTGCTAAGATAGAACCGCAATAAGACTCGTAAAGGTCGGCTCCCATTCCGGCAACGTCGCCTACATTATCGCCCACATTGTCTGCAATAGTTGCAGGATTGCGTGGATCGTCTTCTGGGATTCCCTCTTCAACTTTTCCAACTAAATCGGCACCAACATCGGCAGCTTTAGTATATATACCTCCACCAACACGCGCAAAAAGTGCTTGTGTGGAAGCTCCCATACCAAATGTGAGCATAGTGGTGGTTATCATAATTAGCTTGTAAGATGCATTGGCATCCATTGCACTATCAACAAAATTATCGAGAATAAGATACCACACAGAAATATCGAGCAGGGCTAAACCTACAACAACAAGTCCCATAACTGCACCTGACCTAAAAGCTAGTTGCAAACCTTTGTTGAGTGAATGACGCGCAGCATTTGCTGTGCGAGCAGAAGCATAGGTTGCTGTTTTCATGCCAAAGAACCCCGCCAAACCGGAAAAGAACCCTCCCGATAGAAAAGCAAAAGGAACCCAATTGTTTTGTAAGCCAAAATAGGCCATCAATGCAAATACTAGTGCCATTATTATAAACACTATTGTTACAACTTTGTATTGTTGCTTGAGATACGACATGGCACCGTCGCGCACATGCTGTGCAATTTTCATCATTTGACTCGTGCCTTCACTCTCTTTCATCATACTTCTAAAAAAATAATAGGCGAAAAACAGAGCTGCTATTGATGCTAAAGGAACTAAATAGAAAAGATTCATACTATCAATATTTAATTAAGTTTTAACAATAATGAGACAATTGGATGCAAATATGCAAAATTTTTTCATAAATTAAAACTTTATTGTGATGTTTGTTTTTCTGAAGCATTGCAATCATTAACCTTTATATATAAAACTCAATGTTTTAATGACATGGCTATTGGTGGAAACATTGCAAAATCTCTCACCATGTTTAAAAGAGACTCTAAAGCAGAAATTGTGGATAGATGTGTATTTGGGTGGTGAGAAAAAACTATTTGGCAACAGCATAGCCCACACTCTATTCATCATATTATTGAAAGTGTGACCACTGAGCTTGTCGAAGTGCACACATCTGCAGTGTCTTTCAACAAACTCCTTGAAATAGCATAGTATATTGACGGAGTTCGATGCCCTGCATCTAAGCAAAGCTAGAAACGCAAAATAACGTTGTCTACACACCTACAGCTATTACTTTACCTATAAATAACCTTCATGCAGCATCTGTTTCAATTATTTTCTCTAATTTTACACCTAAGCTATTTTTCACTTTATGAATGACAAACTTCATTTTGATACTTTTACAAGAACACGCAGGTTCAAGAGCATGATCAACTGGCTCTTGAGCTTTACCAATACATCAAACAACTGCATATGTTTATAGCGCTAAACAACCTTGCAACAGCAGATGATAATATTGCAACTACTTCATTTTTTATATAGTGGTATGACACTTAGCCGATTTGGAGGAGCCTTTGAAAAAGCTGTAGGAGAAATTTTAAAACAGAATTGAACCCCTTGTTTGCTTGAAATATTTAATAAAAAAACGCTTCAAGCAAACTTGTAATTTTATATCAGATATGGAAAATTTAAAACTATATACTTATAGGGAAGAGAAAGCAAACTATCTAACCCATGCATTTGGTGTGCTGATGGCAATTGTGGGCACCTGTTTTTTAGTAGCTAAAGCTTCTGCTGCTGGCAACACATGGGCAATTATAGCACACGCTATCTTTGGATTTGGAATGTTGGTATGTATGCTTTCGTCCACCATTTATCATTATGTACAAGAGCCAAAGACTAAGAGAATACTCCGACACTTTGATCATGCTAGCATATATGTGTTGATTGCTGCTAGCTATTCACCATTTTCGCTAATACTACTTCGCCAAGAAGGAATGTGGGGATGGTCGCTGTTTATTATAGTTTGGCTCATTGCTTTGATTGGAATTGGATTTAATTTCAGGCCAATCAAAAAGAATAGTCATCTAAAAACTGTATCATATGTGTTGATGGGGCTGACCGTGCTTGTTGCAATAAAGCCTACAATTAGAGTAGCAATAGAGAATGATTGTCTGCCAGTATTGTATTGGCTAGCTGCAGGTGGTGTTTTTTATATTATTGGATCGGTTGTGTATGCATTGGCAAAGAGAGAGTTTGTGCATACTATATTTCACTTATTTGTACTGCTTGGACTAGGGAGCCATATTATATCGGCTTATTTAATCCCTGTGTAAATGTAGGCTCTAATTTAAAAGTAT
>CAZBVD010000126.1:0-5764 GCA_964495235.1 uncultured Dysgonomonadaceae bacterium
TCCTAGCCATGGTAGCAAACACTGTTTTCAACCTTCCCCAAAACATCACCTCATTCATTGGCATGCTCTCTAAAAAAGGAATGACAATAACACTCTTCTTAATTGGCTCTGGACTTTCAATCAAAACCCTAAAATCTGTAGGCGCAAAACCTTTAATCTTAGGGGTATTGCTGTGGATACTGATTGGAGTGGTTAGTTTGCTCACAATTTTATTTGTTTAGATAAAATTTGCCTTGTCGAAAATGGACAATGGAGGAAAATGGAGGTTGATGAGTATCTTTTTTTCCGCATTACAAAACGCCTCATCCAATAGAATAAAAATGCAGGTTTTCCATAGGGGTAAACCATGCCTCCCTTTGTTCTGAAACGTGGGGCGAATGCTGATTATTAGCGGAATAGTGCAACACTAAATTAAAAGCAACCCTGCATATTTTTTAGCAAGATTAACGATGGACAGGAGGGCAAAGCATCAGCAAAACGCTGTGAAGGGCTAGTCTGTTGCAAAACTATAAGTTGATATAAAACTATCTAACTCCTCATCATTAGAGAATGTATATGGTGGCTCAACACCATATCTGAAAAAACTTATTAGTGACAACAGCTCTGTAAACACTCTAAAATGATTACCCTGGTAATTATAAATATAAAACAGACCGTCGGTATTTTTAAAACTAACCGTTTCAATGGTTTTGTTGGAGGTGATGTATTCTACGGTGCAGTGGTTTATTGTGTTTGTTGGTTTATTGCTCATTTACTATTCGTGTTTTCAAAAGCTCAGTAAGGGTAGTAGTGAAAGGAACACCCGCATGTTTTCTAACAGACGGATACTTCTTTTTTGCCTCTTCATATCCTTTCAACTCTTTATAGTTCCACTCAAAATCGCCCAATTCTTTAGTATTTACTTTATCAATTTCTATTATCAAATACTCATTCCTATTTGCTTGAGGATAATTCATCGAAATTAGTTTTTCTTTGCTAAAAACCTTAACTCCTTTACTTATAATTCTGTACACCTCATTAGCTTTACCATCATATCTAAGCAATAAATATTTAGCATTCACCACACTTTCATCAAAAACCAATGAGCCATCCTCGTCATTCATTCTAAAGTTATACAGCCCATTTTCTAAATACCAGTCATGATGCTTTTTACTTTTACAAAATCCAACTAACACATACGTTTCGTCAGGAATAAGTTTTTCACCATTCAAATATTCCGGGAGCGCATCATGCACAGCATCTGTTTCTCCACCCTTCGTTATTTCGAAAGTTTTAGTAGCAATATTTTCACGCTGCGAAGCCCTGTCAACCAAGTGGTCTACAACCTTATCAACAAATTTAGATAAAGCCAACACATCACTCATCTCATTATTCGGATTCAGAGCAAAAGCACCCAAACCGGGTATTATTTCATGAAATCCTCTAAAGCGCGCCTCAGTATTTCCAGGATATAGAATATAAGCACCACCCGTTCTGCGTATAGCATCTTTGTAGGCATGCATCTTTAGTAAATCTGCATTCTTATACCTCCCTGCACGCTCTTGCTCCTTTTGCTCATCCAACTCCTCCCGTTCTTCCTCTTCGGTGAGATGATGACTACTATCATTTGTTTTTATAAGGAAATGATTCACCTTATACTTGGCATCAAAATGAATATGCACAATAAGCTCTTGCTCTTCAGCTTTAGTTTCGGTCAACACCTTGGGCCAAACTGACAATGTATAGTCAGGTCGCATAGCTGTAGTCCAACTTCCAGCTTTTGGATAGCTATCCTTATATCCTGAGAAAGTTCTGTTAAAAGAGAACTTAAAGTTCATTGCACGATTCTTTATCACCGTGCTACCCTTGAGTGCTGTATGATGACCCGATTTAATAATTAAATTAATTCCGTTTTTAGTAGTAGCAAATAAGTGAGAATAAGGTTCATCGTTATGATACAATTCATTCAGTTTAAACTTCTTTTTAAACAAATCGTACAACACAAAAAACAACCAATACTCATAAAGCGTGGCAATATCTCTCTTGCCTGCATGATAAACATCCTCACCACCCTGCCAGGTAAGTTTAGATGCTAAGTCGAACATCAACCAAGAGCGCAACACCTCTCTATAACCACCTTTGCGTTGTAGTGTAGGCGAGTTTAGCTTCAATGTTGTAGGTCGCGATATATCCTTAAAGAAAGAGTGATTCAAAAAGTTTTCTAATTTATCAGCAATAGCATTTGCCTCTTTCTGGTCTTTTGAATTCTCATCGAAAGCCACACTGCAATTTTCACAAAACTGAAGATATACCTGCAATGCATGTTTTATAAACCTATTCTCAGCATTGTCCAACGAGGGTTCTTGTTTGTAGCTATATATTTTGGAAGGTATACTTTCAAGGCTGTTACGCAGTCTATGTGTGCTTGGCAAAGGTAATCTATTATCGCCCCTTAACAGTTGCTGCACATTTTTGTTGGTAAACTTTTTTATACTCCTTATATCTGCTTTCTCTTCCCTATTAATCCAGTTTATTTTGGGCGATCTGATAATTCTCAATAGCGACTCATCAAACTCATTACTATTAATAACAGACCTTACAAAGCTAAACTTCTGATAGAGTATCTTATTATCCTCCTCAAAATCAGGTTCAAAATACTGATTAACAGGAGAGTTTGACTGCATTAGCAACTCCGTGCACTTTTCAGTAATCTCTTCAAGCATTAACCGATAGTGCTCTCTGTAACTTTTATCATAATCACTATCAGCATCAAACTTTGTAGCCAGCACCTCTAAGTAATACTTCTGTTCCTCTTTGCCATTCTTTGTAATGTTTAGCTCCAATGTTCCAACATAGTTGCCTGGTTCTATATTACCCCTACTTATTGTTTTGCTTTTAGAGGGTATACACTCTTTTGTTGGTGCTAACTGATAGGCAGGATCTGAAAACTCATATTCATACCTTCTCGACTCTAATATCTGCACAGGAGCCTCACCAAACCTATCAGCTTCAGCAGCATCTATCTCATAAATCTTAGCATTATTCCCTCCTGGATATAGCTTAAATAGCAAACCCTTATCAATAGGAATCTCTATAAAATCAAGTGGTTTTCTCATTGCATATTATGCTTCTGCATAGCTCGTAAAACCATTATCAATTACATTTCTATACATACGAGTTATTTTCTCTAAAGAGATGGTATAATTAATTTGGCCTTTATACTCATCAGCATTTTCAAATATATCCTGCAACTTTTCTTCTTTAAAAGACCCTGTATAGCACAAACTTGCCAACACCTTTAATACTGGCACTAATTTACTTCTACTACCATGTAGTTTAGGCAACAACTTCTGCATAATGGCAATATCTATCTTATCATTTACCTTGCCTGAATAAGTTGGATTAATTACATCTAATTGATTATAGAGCGTCTGTATCTCCGAAGCCGAACGATAACCAAACTCTGCCCCTATTTTCTGAAGTTCTACAAAGAATTTTCTCAGCTCTTGATTTAATGTCACATTTTCCTTAACAGCTTCTCTATTTTTTGCTATCGATACAAAACTTTCTCCATAACAAGCACCCTTGCCTACTTTAGTGTTTTCCTCATATAGTTTACTCATATCGAGCTGACCATTACTTGGCTTCAAATATTCAGCCAAATCACTCTCATCTATCCTAAACTCAATCACATTGGCCCTATCCAACACTTTGGGGCTAAACATATAGGTGGTTTCGTCAATGTTTACTGTGCCTATCACAAATAAGTTTTCGGGCCATCCCAATTTGCTTGGCACTTCTATAGCATTCTCAAATTCCTCATGTCTGTTGTTATTCAAATTCTCATTAGCACTATGTAGTTTCAGCGTATCGCCCGATTCCATTATACTCAGGAAATCAGCAAAATATCGCTCCACGTGGCTCAAGTTCATCTCGTCAAGTATCAGGAAATAAGGTTTATTTTCGTTTTCCTCTTTATTCGCCTCAATTATCAATTCAAGCGCTCCATTTTCCGGCAGAATATACTGTCTGTCATCTAAAGCATTAACATATCCTAGCAAAGGCTCCCTATTTGTCCAATCTGCACCCACAGGCACTATACAATACTGCTTTTCAGTCTCGCATATCCACTGTGCGAAAGCTTGTGCCAGCTTGGTCTTACCGGAGCCTGATAATCCTGTCAATAGCACAAAGGGTTTGGTGGCGAGGGAGGCTGCAAAGCGGGTGAGGAGTTTTTTAGAAAAAATTAAACCTGCTTCATTAAGGGAATTTTCAAATTCATCTATACTAAAATCTATATTATTATCATAAACAATTGCTTCGGAATCATGTATATCAAGAGGTATGTTATCATAAGATTTAAATGGGTCGAGCTCATCTGTTATTGCAGCTTTTTCATCTACCATAATATCCATATAAAAGTTTATTATTTGATTTAAATCTTTGTCAAGAATATCTGAATTAGGTAAATGGTTCACATTGTAGACCTTGAAGATATATGATTCTCCATATCTATAAGGTATTCCTAAATTGTTTTCTTTAAAATATTCACCTATAGTTTTTGGATTTTCTACAACCCATTTTTTGCTTGGTTTATTTGTTTCACTTATACCATAAGCAAGAATTAATATATTTTGTTCTTTATAAAATAAATAAACAGGGTAAATTCCATCACTTGTTGTAAAAGGTTCTTTTAGGAATGATATCCAAGGAACACGAGCAGGCGTCCCTTGTCCAAAACTAACTTTTACAGTTATATCAGAAAAGTTTTTTTTATAGTGTCTTGTTTTTAGACCACCTGTTTTAGCTTGCTCTAAGAAAGCTATTAACTGTTCAGAGTAATTCATATCTATAAGATTTTATATCAACCGTTTTGTATATAGTATCGAGTTGCACTTTATTTGTAAAATTAAAGATTGTATGTCTTCAAAGATACCTTTTTTTACAATTAAACATAGAAGTCTATTATCTTATTATAAAACGCCTCAAGAATCAATCTCTACAACTTATCCACCACAAGCTGCGTTACCAACGATTCGTATATTCCTTCCTTCATAACCTCATCACTTCTTTTACAATTGGCATATCAGCTTCCGCCCAATCCAGTGTGCAAAGCTCGTGGCGGTCCATCAACACGTAGCTATTGTGTTCTTTAAGCCGTAGCTCTCCGCTAACGTAGTTGGCTGTATAAGGTATGAGTTCTATGGTAAAGGTGGGATAGCGGTGTATAGAGGGTACTAACCTGTCCAACAATTTTATTTCAATGTTCAACTCCTCGCGTATTTCGCGCTTTATGCACTCCATCTCTGTTTCGGCAGGCTCTATCTTGCCTCCCGGGAACTCCCATTTCATGGGCATGCTCATTATACGGCTGCGCTGCACGGCAAGTATTTTATTGTCTATGGTGATGATGGCGCAGGTTACTTTTATTGGGTCCATTGTATTATTGCGGGTTTCTATGGATAATTAGTGGATATTCTTTGTTCCATAGCCAAAGATATAAAAATAAGAGTTAATAGACGCTCAACAGAGGAAATCAATGTTGTTTACAGATTCTTTATGCACTATTGTAATAGAGAGTAATCCCGTATAATTCATGTTTTTAGCTGGTTGCTGAGCGAAGTCGAAGTATACGTAGATGCTAGGCCTCGAACTCCGCCGATATAGGCCACTATTTCAAGGAGTTTGAAACAAGGCAGATGCGTGCCCTTCGACAGGCTCTGGGACCTAATTTCGACAGGCTCAACAACCACCCTTCGACAGGCTCTGGGACCGAAGCGAACAT
>CAZBVD010000127.1:0-5760 GCA_964495235.1 uncultured Dysgonomonadaceae bacterium
GTAATATCTTCTGGTTCCATTGCACTTAATGTTGCATTGGGTGTGGGTGGTTATCCTCGTGGGCGTGTTATTGAAATATATGGACCTGAATCGTCTGGAAAAACAACTCTAGCAATACATGCTATTGCAGAAGCTCAAAAAGCGGGTGGTGTAGCTGCATTTATAGATGCTGAGCATGCTTTCGATAGATTTTATGCAGAGAAATTGGGTGTAAACATAGATGAACTACTTATTTCACAGCCAAGTAGTGGTGAAGAAGCTTTGGAAATTACTGAACAGCTTATTCGCTCTTCAGCGATAGATCTTGTTGTGATTGACTCTGTAGCAGCCTTGACGCCTAAAGCTGAGTTGGAAGGCGAGATGGGTGACTCGAAAATGGGATTACAAGCACGATTAATGTCACAAGCTTTGCGTAAACTTACTGGAACAATTAGCAAAACAAACACAACTTGTATGTTTATTAACCAATTGCGTGAGAAAATTGGTGTAATGTTTGGCAACCCTGAAACAACTACAGGTGGTAATGCATTAAAGTTTTATTCATCTGTGCGTTTAGATATAAGACGTATTGGTGCTTTGAAAGAGGGTGAAGAGATGATGGGTAACCACACTCGTGTGAGGGTAGTGAAAAATAAAGTTGCACCTCCCTTCCGTAAAGCCGAATTTGATATACTCTATGGTGAGGGTATTTCTCGTCTTGGAGAGATAGTTGATTTAGGATCAGATTTAGGTGTAATCAAAAAGAGCGGTTCTTGGTATAGTTACCAAGATACAAGATTGGGGCAAGGACGTGAAGCAGCTAAGACTACTATTAAAGACAATCCTGAGTTAGCTGAGGAGCTTGAAAAACTAGTTTTTGAAGCGTTGAGCTTAAAGAAATAAGTATGTGATTTTTAATAATAATTGAAAGCAATCTCATTGTTTTTTTTATTATTGGAGATTCAAAGCTAAAAACTTCATATACTAATAGTGTGTAAAAGCACTATTAATTTTGTTGATATTATGGATATAAAAAACGAGACTATATAAGATTGTGGTTTCGTTTTTTTTACCCTCTTAGAATGAACTATTTGCTTTATTTTAAGTTATTTATATTACCTTGTTATTCACTTTATTAGTTTCAATAGACGCAAGGCTTTGAATTCTACCGTTAGAGACTTTGTTGAAAGAGTTTGTAGGCATGGTAGATACGTACCCCACGACAAACTTTGAGACTGGATAAAAGTGTTTAACACCCAAGAGTTGGAATTAATATACAAATTATTACTAAGCACTACAAAGGCATAACTAATATTTTTTGGAGCAATATGATGTCAGTCAATCTATTATAAAAAGCTTTCAATTATGATTAACACTACACACGACCACAAAGAACTACGGAGAGATCTTAAATACCTTAAACTATTAGCAAAGTCATTTCCTTCTATTGCATCAGCTAGTACTGAGATAATTAATCTTAGAGCAATATTGCATCTTCCTAAAGGTACAGAGCATTTTTTGGCAGATATTCATGGCGAAGCTGAGGCATTTCAGCATGTTCTGAAGAATGCATCGGGAACCATCCGTACTAAAGTGGATGAGATATTTGGGCAAACTTTGCGTGATAGTCAGAAAAGGGAGCTGTGTACACTAATTTACTATCCATATGAGAAACTACGCCTGATAAAAGATACCGAAACAGATATGTCTGAATGGTATGTGGTTACGCTCAATAAATTGATAAGGGTGCTTGATACGGTTGCGTCAAAGTATACACGTTCTAAAGTGAGAAAGTCACTTCCTCCAAAATATGAATATATAATACAGGAGCTTTTGCATGAATCTACTGTAAATCGTCATAAGTCTGCTTATATAAGTGTAATTATTAACTCAATTATTAGCACAGGAAGTGCAGATGAGTTTATTGCCGCCATATGTGAGTCCATCCAACGTTTGGTAATTGACCATTTGCATATTGTTGGTGATGTATTTGATAGAGGAGATGGTGCACATCTTATTATGGATACACTATGCAATTATCACAACTTCGACTTTCAGTGGGGCAATCACGATGTGCTTTGGATGGGTGCTGCAGTTGGCAATAAAGCTAGCATGACGAATGTAGTGCGCATTGCAATGCGTTATGGCAACTTAACAACACTGGAAGATGGATATGGTATAAACCTGTTGCCTCTTGCACGTTTTGCGATGGATGTGTATGGCAATGATCCTTGTGCTGAGTTTCAGCCTAAACTTATGGGTAATGATAGAACCTACGATGATAAATCGGTAGAACTGTTGAGTCAAATGCAGAAAGCTATATCTATTATTCAATTTAAGCTTGAGCATGATGTTATTGTCCGACGTCCTGAATTTGAAATGGAGGATAGAAACTTATTGCATCGTATAAATTTTGATAAAGGAACTATAACGCTTCCTGATGGAAGTGAGCACCCTATGAAAGATATGAACTTCCCTACAATCGATCCAAAAGATCCTTATAAATTGACAGATGAGGAGGATGATTTGGTAGAAAGATTGATGCACTCTTTTATGCATAGTGAAAAAATGAAGAAACATCTCAATTGTTTATACTCCAAAGGAAGTATGTATCTTACTATTAATCAAAATTTACTATATCACGCTTCTATTCCTTTGGACAAGAATGGTCAATTCAAGAATATAAATGTTCAAGGTAAAATTTACTCGGGTAAACTATTTATGGATAAAGTGGATAGATTAGTTAGAGCCGCTTACTTTGAGAAAGAGGATTTGAAAACTAGAGACTTCGCATTAGATTATATGTGGTATTTGTGGTGTGGTAAAGATTCGCCACTTTTCGATAAAAGTGCTATGACCACTTTTGAACGATATTTTATTGCTGATAAAGCAACTCATACAGAGGTGAAAGGATATTACTTTGATTATCAAAACCAGCGTAAAACATGCGAAATGATTCTTAAAGAATTTGGATTGGAAGGTCCAGACACTCATATAATTAACGGCCATGTGCCTGTGAAAGCTGTTAAGGGAGAAAGCCCAATGCGTGCAGATGGAAAGCTGATTGTGATTGATGGTGGCTTTTCACGCGCTTATCAGTCATCAACAGGTATTGCTGGCTACACCTTAATCTTTAATTCACAAGGAATTCAATTAGTGCAACACGAACCGTTTGAGTCTGCTAAAGCTGTAATAGAGAAAGGAAGCGATATACAGTCGGTAACTGTTATTCGTGAATTTATTTCAAGCAGAATGTTAGTAAAAGATACAGACAATGGTAAAATATTAATAAATCAGGTAGATGATCTAAAAAAATTGTTAGACGCATATCGACTTGGTCTGATTAAAGAGAGAGATTAGTACTTTACAATTTAGCTCAAAAAATATAATCATGAGTAAATATAGACAGTTATCAGAACAAGAAATTGATACATTAAAAACGAATGGATGCAGCGCAGATAATTGGACAGATATTGAAGTTGTTACTGATTTTACGCCCAACTATATTACTAGTACTAGATTTTCTGGTAAAATACGATTAGGTACTTTTGAAAAAGAGTTTCAACTCCCTGGTGGTTTAACCAAGCATTCTTGCATACATCGAGCTATTATACACAATTGTGATATAGGAAATGATGTGGTTATTGAAAATGTGCAGAATTATATTGCCAACTATACTATTGGTAACAACTGTTTTATTCAAAACATTGATGTGATGTTGGTTGATGGCAGATCAACCTTTGGAAATGGAGTGAAGGTTTCGGTGTTGAACGAAACTGGTGGTCGTGAAGTATTTATTCACAATAAACTTTCAGCACATTTTGCTTATATCTATTCGCTCTATCGTCATCGTCCACGACTTATAGAAAATATGTACGCAATGATAGATCGCTATTGCAATAAGTATGCATCGGATAGGGGAACCGTGGGTGACAACTGCACAATTGTGAATGTAGGCTATATAGAAAGTGTAAATGTAGGGGATCATTGCAAGATAATGGGTGCAATGAAATTAAAAAATGGAACTATTAATAGTAATTCATTTGCACCTGTGAAAGTTGGTCGTAATGTTATTGCAGAAGATTTTATTATCTCATCCGATTCTCGTGTAGAGAGTGGCGCTATTCTCAAAAGATGCTTTGTGGGACAAGCATGCACCTTGAAGCAAAATTACTCCGCTTCAGATTCTCTTTTTTTTAGTAACTCTCAGGGTATGAATGGTGAAGCGTGTGCGCTTTTTGCAGGACCATTTACTGTTACCCATCATAAGTCAACCTTGCTAATTGCTGGGATGTTCTCGTTTATGAATGCTGGTTCGGGATCTAATCAAAGTAACCACATGTATAAGTTAGGTCCTATTCATCAGGGCATTGTGGAGCGAGGCGCAAAAACTACTAGTAACTCCTATGTTCTATGGCCTGCAAAAGTAGGACCTTTCTCACTTATTCTTGGGCGTCATCATCAACATGCCGATACATCTAATCTACCTTTTTCTTATTTGATAGAAAAAGATAATACTACCTATATAGCACCAGGTATTAATTTGCGTAGTGTAGGCACTATTCGTGATGCTAAGAAATGGCCTGAAAGAGACTTTAGAAATGATCCTGATAAATTAGATTTTATTAACTTCAATTTATTGAGCCCTTATACAATACAAAAAGTGTTTGCCGGTATAGGTATACTTAAGAACTTGGAGGCTACAGCAGGTGAAACCTCTCAGATATATACATATCAAAGTTGTATTATAACCAACTCGGCCTTAAAAAAAGGGCTTAAGCTGTATAATATTGTTATACATAAGTTTCTAGGAAACTCTCTTATAAAGCGTTTAGAAAACATACAATTTAAGAATGACGAAGAAATTAGAGCTCGTCTACAACCAGATTTGGTTATTGGTACAGGTGAATGGGTAGATCTTTCTGGTTTAATTGCTCCAAAATCTGAAATAGATTTATTAATTTCGCAAATTGAAAATGGTGATATTGATAAGATTTCTGAAATAAATCAAGTCTTTAGTTCTTTGCATAGCAATTACTATACGATAGAATGGACATGGGCATGGGACAAAATTCAGCAGTATTATAAAATTGACGCATCAAGCATTACAAGCAATGATATAATTAGTATTGTTGAAAAGTGGAAAGAGTCTGTTGTTAAGCTAGATGAAATGATATATGAAGATGCTAAAAAGGAGTTTTCATTGTCTTTTAAAACTGGTTTTGGTGCTGATGGCAATATTAAGGAGCGTATGCTCGATTTTGAATCGGTGAGAGGACCTTTTGATGAAAATGAATTTGTTGTAACAGTATTAAAGCACATTAAAGACAAAAAGGCATTAGGCGATGAGCTAATTTCACGCATGAGACAAGTAGAAGAAAAAAATGGCTAAAAAGAAGTATTACGTGGTTTGGGACGGACGAGAAACAGGCGTTTTCGATTCGTGGAAATTATGTAAAGAACAGGTTTCAGGTTATCCAGGTGCAGTATACAAATCGTTCGATAGCGAAGAATTGGCAAATGAAGCTTATTATGAAGATAGTAAAGAGCATGTTGGCAACAAAAAGAAAAAACCACAACTGACTGCAGAACAAAAAAAGAAATATGGAGAACCTATCTTAGAGAGTATCTCTGTGGATGGGGCAAGTAGTTCGCGTGGAGGTATGTCTGAGTATAGAGGGGTTTTTACTCACAATGCAGAAGAGATTTTTAGGAATGGGCCTTTTCCTGAAGGGACCAATAATTTGATGGAGTTTCTTGCCCTTGTACATGCATTGAGCT
>CAZBVD010000128.1:0-5715 GCA_964495235.1 uncultured Dysgonomonadaceae bacterium
GTCGAAGGGCACCATCTGCCTTATTCCAAACTCCTTGAAATAGTGGCCTATATCGGCGGAATTAGAGGCCTAGCATCTACGTAAAGCTAAAAACGTGAATAATACGGACTATACAGCAAAGATAAAGAAACTTGCTAAAAAAAGAAACGAATAGAGGTTAATGTTGGTCTTATTTGTGTTTAAACTTTCACTGAGATGCTGCTGTTGTTTTTATTTTTTTTTACAGCAAACTTCCTTACATTTGTAATCCATATTAATTACTCTAAAATAAATATCACTATGGGAAGAGACACACGTATTTTTGACATTATTGAAAAAGAAAAACAACGCCAGTTAAAAGGCATTGAACTAATTGCTTCAGAGAATTTTGTTAGCCAACAGGTAATGGAGGCAATGGGTTCTGTTCTTACTAATAAATATGCTGAAGGGTATCCCGGAAGACGCTATTATGGTGGATGCGAATTTGTAGACATGAGTGAGCAATTAGCTATTGACAGACTAAAAGAACTTTTTGGTGCAGAATGGGCAAACGTACAGCCACACTCTGGTGCACAAGCTAATGCTGCTGTATTTTTGGCTTGCCTAAAGGCTGGAGATAAAATATTGGGTTTGAATCTTTCTCATGGAGGCCACTTAACGCATGGGTCACCTGTAAATTTTTCAGGATTGATGTATGAAGCACTAGAATATAATGTGCGTAAAGATACAGAACAAGTTGATTATGACCAATTAGAAGAAGTGGCACGAGCCGAACGTCCCAAAATGATTATTGGTGGTGCATCTGCTTATTCACGCGAATGGGATTATGCTAGAATTAGAAAAATTGCCGATGAGATTGGTGCTATTTTCTTATTTGATATGGCACATCCTGCAGGACTGATTGCAGCTGGCCTGTTGGACAATCCTGTAAAATACGCTCATATTGTTACTTCAACTACCCACAAAACATTGCGTGGTCCACGTGGAGGAATTATATTGATGGGCAAAGACTTTGAGAATCCTTGGGGTGCGAAAACACCAAAAGGAAAATTAAAGATGATGTCTTCTATGTTAGACTCTGCAGTTTTTCCAGGTATGCAAGGTGGTCCGTTGGAGCATGTAATTGCATCAAAAGCAGTTGCTTTTAGCGAGGCATTAGATCCTTCATTTAAAACATACCAAAAGCAAGTACATAAAAATGCTGTTGCTATGGCACAAGCCTTTATGGATAAAGGATATAAAGTAGTATCAAACGGAACTGATAATCACTCGCTGTTGGTAGACTTAAGACCTAAGTTTCCAGACCTTACAGGTAAAGTGGCCGAGAATCGTTTGGTTGATGCAGACATTACAACTAATAAAAACATGGTTCCTTTCGATAGCCGTAGTCCATTCCAAACTTCGGGTGTGCGTTTTGGTACTCCAGCTCTTACAACAAGAGGATTGAAAGAAGAGCTAATGCAAGAGATAGTTGAGATGATAGACTCAGTTCTATCTAATATAGACGATGACAAGAACATTGAGGCAGTAAAAAAGAAAGTAAATGCAACCATGTCTCAGTATCCTCTTTTTGCATGGTGAAAATGATTGAACTATAAATTTGAGTATTTTACAAACCGATATACAGTTTGTTCCCGGTATAGGGCCACAGCGAGCAAGTATTCTCAACAAAGAATTAGATATATTCACGTTGGAAGACTTGCTTCGCTACTACCCATATAGGTATGTGGATAGGAGTAGATTATACTATGTGCATGAAATAGAGGGTTCTATGCCTTATGTGCAGCTGAAAGGAGTAATTAAATCATTTGAAACTTTTGGCGAAGGACGTAAGCGTAGATTAGTAGCACACTTTACAGACGGAACAGGTTTTGTAGATTTGGTTTGGTTTCAAGGACTAAGGTTTATAGAAGGAAAATATAAGCTCAACAAAGAGTATATCATTTTTGGTAAGCCATCGCAATTTGGTAATAAATACAACATTGCCCACCCCGATATTGAGGAATGTAATAGCCCCGATTACAGACCCGAAGGCCTTTTTGCCTATTATAATACCACCGAAAAAATGAAACGGAGTTATATCAACTCCAAAACACTTAATAAGATGATGGAGGGGGCTTTTGGTATGCTCAAAGAGCGTATTCCTGAATCTCTTTCTACCGATGTGATTGATGCTGCCAGTTTAATTTCGTTGCACGATGCATTAGAAAACATCCATTTTCCTAAAAATCCTGTTCTGCTACGCGATGCTGAAGTAAGATTAAAGTTTGAAGAACTTTTCTTTATTCAACTCAACATTCTAGGCTATTCGGCCAACCGTAAAGAAAAACTAAAAGGTTTCTACTTCCAAAAAGTGGGGCATTACTTAAATACTTTTTATAAAAAACACCTGCCTTTTGAATTAACCAACGCTCAAAAAAGAGTGATTAAAGAAATAAGGGTCGACACAGCTTCTGGCAGGCAGATGAATAGACTGCTACAAGGAGATGTGGGTAGTGGTAAAACACTGGTTGCGCTAATGTTGATGCTCATATCGCTCGACAACGGCTTTCAATCTTGTTTAATGGCGCCTACAGAAATATTGGCAAGCCAACACTTTGCAACTTTTAAAGAGACTTTGTCTGATATGGATGTAAAGGTGGCATTGTTAACCGGCTCAACCAGAAAGAAAGCACGCGAGACGCTTCATGCCGAATTGCTTTCTGGTGAAATAGATATTCTTATTGGAACACACGCGCTCATAGAAGATACTGTAAACTTTAATAATCTCGGATTTGTAGTAATAGACGAACAACATCGGTTTGGTGTAGCGCAGCGTGCCAAATTGTGGACAAAGAATGAGCATCCACCACACATCTTGGTGATGACTGCTACTCCTATACCACGAACTTTGGCAATGACGGTGTATGGCGATTTGGATGTGTCGGTAATAGATGAACTTCCTCCAGGCCGTAAACCCGTTGTAACAGCACATCGCTACGAACAAAAACGAGGAGCATTGTATCAGTTTCTGCGCAACGAAATAAAGAAGGGCCGTCAAGCCTACATTGTTTTTCCCTTAATAGAGGAGAGCGAGAAGATTGATTTGCAAAACTTGGAAGATGGATATTTGCAAATAAAAGAGATGTTTCCTGAATTCACAGTTAGCAAAATGCATGGACGCATGAAACCTGCTGAAAAGGAAGAGGAAATGCGCAAATTTGTAGCTAATGAAGCACAAATAATGGTTTCGACCACTGTAATAGAAGTTGGAGTAAATGTTCCGAATGCTTCTGTGATGATAATTGAAAGTGCTCAGCGATTTGGTTTGTCACAATTGCACCAATTGAGGGGTAGAGTAGGGCGAGGTGCCGAACAATCATACTGTATATTGGTAACTCCCTACGAGCTATCGAGCGATACGCGCAAGCGTATGGAAATTATGACAGAAAGCAATGATGGCTTTGTAATTGCAGAGGCTGACTTAAAGTTACGTGGCCCTGGTGATCTGGCAGGTACACAACAAAGTGGTATCCCATTTAATCTTCGCATTGCAGATTTGGTGCGCGATACCAATATTTTATATAAGGCACGCGAAGTGGCGGAGCAGATAATTGAAACAGACCCCAATTTAGAGAAACCAGAGCATATAGTATTGCAAAGGCAGTTGAAGAAGCTTTTGGGGAATAGGTATGATTGGGGACGTATAAGTTAAAAGTTAAAAGTTAAAAGTTAAAAGTGAAATTGGAGGATTGCAGAGACACAATGCTTTGTGTCTTAAATTGACAATTGACAATGAATCTCGCTCCCTGAGCTTGTCGAAGGGCGGTAGAATATTGCAAAACTCATTTGAGAACTCCTCCTCGTTTGCAACGAGGAGGCAATGGTTCAGCGTTTATAACGCTGTTTCGACCTGCGACCTCGAGCGGTACTCCATTTTCAACAGCAACAATAATAAATAAATTCAGATATATAAATAATAAACAAATCTACAATGAAAAAAGTCTTTACTATGTTTTCTCTCTTCGTATTAATTGCATCCATGCAATTGGTAGCGCAAGAAGAAGCTCGACTGTTGCGGTTTCCTGCAGTTTCGGGAAATCAGCTTGTTTTTTCGTATGCCGGTGATCTTTACACAACTGGTATAAATGGAGGTGTTGCAAGAAAACTAACCTCGCACAATGGCTACGAAATGTTTCCTAAGTTTTCGCCAGATGGAAGCGAGATTGCTTTCACCGGACAGTATGATGGCAACACTGAGGTGTTTAAGATTCCTGCAATGGGAGGAGTGCCACAACGTTTAACTCATACTGCAACACTTGACCGTGACGATATTGGCGACCGAATGGGGCCTAACAATATAGTGATGTCATGGACTCCCGATGGAAAAAGTGTTGTTTATCGTTCGCGTAAACAATCTTTTAATAGTTTCCGTGGACAGCTTTATTCCGTTGATACCTCAGGTGGTCTTTCAACAGAACTTCCTTTAAGTGATGGTGGTTTTAACTCTTTCTCACCAGACGGAGAAAAACTGGCATTCAACTGGGTTTTCAGAGAATTCCGTACTTGGAAATACTATCAAGGTGGAATGGCAGACGATATTAGAATATATGATTTCAAATCGGGTAACGTTGAAAAGATAACAGACTCACCAGGGCAAGATGTTTTCCCTATGTGGATTGGTAGTGAAATCTATTATGTTTCGGATCGCGATAGAACAGCCAATCTATTTGCCTACAATACTGAAACAAAAGCTACACGCAAGGTGACTAACTTCACCGATTACGATATCAAGTTTCCATCGCATAACGATACACACATAGCATTTGAAAAAGGAGGTTATATCTATCTCTTCGATGTGAAGACACAAGAATCAAAGAAACTCACTATTTATATTAGCAACGATCAACCATGGGCGCGCAATGAGTGGAAGAGTGTTGGAGGTGCTATTAGAGGTGCATCTCTTTCGCCCAAAGGCGAACGTGTTGTATTTAGTGCAAGAGGTGATGTATGGTCTCTTCCGGCATCAAAAGGAGTTACACATAATCTTACAGCTACATCGGGTGTGAATGAAAGAGATGCAGTGTGGTCGCCCGACGGCAAGCATATTGCTTATATTTCTGATGCCACCGGCGAGTTCGAGATTTATATGGCAAACCAAGATGGTACAGGTGAACCTGTGCAACTTACAAGCGGGAATAAAACCTACATCTTCAGTCTTGATTGGTCGCCCGACAGCAAAAAGATTCTATTTCACAACAAGAAACGCGAACTTAGCTATGTAGATGTTGACACTAAAAAGGTAACAGTAGTTGAAAAGTCAGATAGATCAACAAGATTTAGCTACAACTGGTCGCCCGATAGTAAGTGGATTACCTATACACGTCCACAAGCGGATATGACCGTGATAAGACTCTACAACTTAGACACCAAAAAATCGCATGAAGTAACAGAAAGTTGGTACGATTCATCCAACCCTTCCTTTAGTCGCGATGGTAAATACTTGTTATTTACATCAGCACGCGATTTTAATCCTGTATATAGTCAAACAGAGTGGAATCATGCTTATGTAGATATGAGTCGTATTTATATGATAACACTTGCTAAGGAAACTCCTTCTCCTTTTGCTCCCGAAAATGATGTTGTGAAAATTGAGGAAGAGAAAAAGGAAGATAAAAAAGATGCTGCTGATGAAAAGGTGAAAGAAGTGAAAGTAGACCTTGATGGTATTAAAGACCGTGTGTTGTCATTACCAGT
>CAZBVD010000129.1:0-5697 GCA_964495235.1 uncultured Dysgonomonadaceae bacterium
CACCAGCAATTAATCCGTATGCAGTAGCTAAATTACCATTTATATCTGTATAGAAGCCTTTTTCGGGTTCTAGTGCTTCAATTCTGTATGTGGAGACAGTAAGATGTCTGTTATTCCCAAAGTTGTAGCCATCATTTAAAACCTTTATATTGGCTTCGACTAATTTAGGATTCTTTGAAAACTTTTTCTCTAAAAGCTCATTGGCAATTTCAACTGGACGGTTAAATAGCCAGCAGACTAATCCCAAAGCAAACATGTTTTTACTACGCAAGATAGCCTTGTTATCCAATTTCATATCCTTAAGACTCTCTTTGGTCATTGTGGTGATTGAAACTGGAACTATTTGCACCTTGCTTAAACCCAGTTCTTTGAATGGGTCGTCAGTAGTGAAGGTAGCTTTTTCAAGGTCTCTTTTCGTAAAAGAGTCTGTATCGAATATCACAATAGAGTCTTTTCTAAGGTGATGTGCATTTGCTTTCAGTGCTGCAGGGTTCATTGCAATTAGTACATCGGTTAAGTCGCCCGCTGTGTGAATGTTTTTTGAGCCTATGCGTACTTGAAAGCCCGATACACCACTAAGGGTTCCTTGAGGTGCTCTAATTTCTGATGGGTAATCGGGGAAGGTAGCAATTTCGTTTCCGAATATAGCCGACAAAGTAGAAAATAATGTGCCAGAAAGTTGCATTCCGTCACCTGAGTCGCCCGACAGTCTGATGGTTACCTGCGTTAAGTCTTTGACTACAGTTGTATAATCCATAATTGGATGGTTTTAATATTAATTTAAGGCATTATATAATTGAAATGGCTTTTTGTAGTAATTCATTTTTAACAATGCATCTTACACAAAGAAATGAAAGTATTTAGTAATTGACAAATAGTTTATCATAAAAATGAGAGTAAAATGATATTTGAATATAGTGTAAACGGTTTGTTAGTTTACACCCTCTTTATGCGTGCACCCAACTTATTCAAACGAACTTCAATGTTTTCATATCCTCTGTCTATTTGCTCAATGTTGTGAATCTCACTTCTACCTTCGGCACCCATTGCTGCAATCAGAAGAGAGATACCAGCGCGTATGTCTGGCGATGTCATTACCATTCCTTTTAGTTTAAATCTGTTACCCATGCCAATAACTGTGGCACGATGCGGATCACACAATATAATTTGTGCACCCATGTCTATTAATTTATCAACAAAGAACAACCTACTCTCAAACATTTTCTGATGTATCAAAACACAACCTTCTGCCTTTGTTGCCAGTACAAGCAATACACTAAGCAAGTCAGGTGTTAAACCTGGCCAAGGTGCATCTGCAATGGTTAGGATAGAACCATCCAAGAAAGACTCAATGGTGTATTTATCATGTTTAGGTACTAATATGTCTTTCCCTTTTTGTTCAACGGTGATTCCTAATCTAGAGAAAGTTTCTGGTATAATACCCAAATCAGTTAAAGAGGCGTTCTTTATTGTTATTTCAGAACCAGTCATGGCAGCTATTCCAATGAAGCTTCCTATTTCTATCATGTCGGGTAGCAGTGTGTGAGTACATCCTGATAATTGTTTAACTCCATTCACACACAAAAGATTAGAACCAATTCCTTCAATCTGTGCCCCCATTCTTACTAGCATCTTAGTTAGTTGTTCAACATAGGGTTCGCAAGCTGCATTAAATATTGTTGTTTTGCCTTCTGCAAACACTGCTGTCATTAATAAGTTGGCTGTGCCTGTTACTGATGCTTCGTCAAGAAGCAAATAGGTTCCTATTAATTCTTTAGCAGATAAACTAAAAAGTTCTTTCTCAGCGTCAAACTCAAGGTCACCACCAAGTTTAATTATTCCATTTAGGTGTGTGTCCAATCTTCTACGCCCAATCTTATCACCTCCAGGTGTTGGCACTATAGCTTTTCCAAAACGGGTAAGCAATGGGCCAATCAGCATTACAGATCCACGCAGAGCGCCACAGCGCTTCACAAATTCATGCGATTGGGTATACTCATAGTCAATGTTGTCAGCGCAAAACGAGTAGCTATCCTTACTCAGTTGTTTCACTTTCACTCCCATATACCTTAGCAAATCTATAAGATTGTTTACATCTAATATATTAGGAACATTGTTTATAATTACCTCTTCGTTAGTTAGTAAAGTAGCGCAGATTACTTGTAGAGCCTCATTTTTAGCTCCTTGTGGTGTTATTTCTCCATGAAGCTCATGACCACCTTCTATGATAAATGACGACATATTTCTTTTGGTTTAATATTCAGTTAATTGTGTATGCTTAAAAGTAATGTTTATTGTAGTTGAATACAAATAAAAGCTTAGATTATTTTACTGCAAATCTCTTTATTTTTAAAGTTTTCAATAAATCCTAACTTCAGGCTCTAGCCATATATGGAATTGTGATTGTACATTTTGTTGAATTTCTTTCACAAAGTCCAAAATTTCTTTTCCATCTTCTGTGCCATAGTTAACTATGATAAGTGAATGATATTCATAAGTACCAACCATTTTGTTGCGTTTGTTTTTGTATCCAGCTTTGTCAATTAAGAAAGCTGCTGAGGTTTTGAAGCAATTCTCATTAATATGGTGAATGGTTGCATTTGGCAGAAGTTGGAGTAGGTTTTCTTTCTCTTCGTAGGTGAGAAAAGGATTTTTAAAAAAGCTTCCAGCATTTGGTAATGTTTCGTGATCGGGTAGCTTTCGTCTTCTAATGTTCACTACAGCATTACGCACATCCATAATTGTTGGGTTTTCTATCCCTTTTAGTTCATTTACTACATCAATATACTTTTGTTGATAGGTGAAAGATTTTTGCAGCTTAAATACAACCGATGTGATAATGTATTTACCTGTTCGTTTGAAAATACTATCGCGATAGCCGAACTCACACATTTCATTTGTGAAATCTTTTTGCTCACCAGTCTCAATATGTACTGTTCTAACTAATGTTATCACTTCTTCTACTTCTGTGCCATAAGCACCTATGTTTTGAACAGGAGCAGCACCTACTGAACTGGGGATTAAAGAGAGATTCTCAATCCCTGAATAATGATTGTCTACGCAATACTCCACAAAATAGTCCCAACTTTCAGATGCACTTACTTCTATTTCAACTATCTCGTTGTTTTCGTGTAGTAAGTTGATACCTTTCAATTGAGGATGAATCACTAATCCGTCAAAATTATTTGTAAAGAAAAGATTATATCCACCGCCTAGTACTAATATTCTCTCATTTGGGTAATGCTTTATTATTTCGCTCAAATCCTTTACTGACTTAGGTTCACAAAAAAGCTTTGCTTTAGCCTTCGTGCGAAAAGAGTTGTAGGGTTTTAATTCTATATTGTGTTGAATGTTCATTTTGCAAGTTTAATATTTATAGTTGATGCAATTATTGTTTACAGCTATCTATTGCTCTTTGTTTTTCTGTAAACTCTATTTGTAAATCAGAAATACACATGGCTGCTTATGCATCTCAGGCAGTTTGCCTTTCCATGCACTAATTTTTTTTGTAACAATGGTTTCATTATCGCATGAGATGTTCATGGCAATGCAAAGCTTGGTTTGGGGCTTGCAGTGCTGAAGAATGTCTTCGGCCATTTTGTTATTTCTATAAGGAGTTTCAATGAATATCTGTGTCTGCTCCTCATTGTATATTTTATTTTCCAAATCTTTAAGCTTTCTCACTCGCTCGTTCCCGTCAATTGGCAAATAGCCATGAAAAGCAAAGCTTTGGCCATTAAACCCCGATGCCATAAGCGACATTAAGATAGATGAAGGACCCACCAAAGGAACTACTTTGTAGTTGTTTCGTTGGGCAATGTTTACTACGTCTGCTCCAGGATCGGCAATAGCTGGGCAACCTGCCTCTGACATTACTCCAATACTGTGGCCCAATTGCATTGGGTTTAGATAAGAGTTAATATCATTTGGAAGAGTTCGCTTATTTAATTCAAAGAAGGTGAGTGAATCTATATCAATCTCTGGGTTACATTTTTTGAGAAACCTTCTTGCAGTACGTATGTTTTCTACAATAAAAAAGGATAGGCTGTTGATGATTTCGGTGTTGTATTTTGGCAACACTTTATCTATGGGTGTATCTCCCATAGTAACAGGAATTAAATATAGAGTAGGAATCTTCATATTGATGTGTGGCAAGCTGTTTTTTTTGAATATTGTAGTATATAATAGAACTTATGCTTTTGTTATTTTACTAAGTTGTTAAGTATTACTATTGTAGTTTGCATGAGTCTTATAATATATACTCTTTAAAATACAAATGTACTTATTTTTAAGGAAATAAACGGTTCAATATTTTCTCTGTTTTAAAAGTATTCTTAATAATGTATGCTTTTAACTATTTCTTTATTACTTCCGTTTTATGTGTTTTCCAGGTTAAATGCAAATCTTACATGTATGTCTAGCCTACTTTACATCTGTCAAACCTATACTCTTCTTATCAATGTTTAATAATTAGTAGTTTATACCTTGGTATTGCATAATAGAATGTGCGCTAAATTATGCTTAGTTTTAAAACAGTGAAATCCCATCGCTTATTTACTTTGTTGACATTCAGTTCTGGATAATAACTTTCAGTAATTCCAACAAAGATGTAAATTATCTCAAGAGTCTTAAATTTGCTTAATATGCAAGTTTTGCTTTGGTTCATTTACACGTGACAATTAGAATGTTTGGTCAGCGAGATGTCCGTTTACACCAATAGAAGTTGGAAGAATACTGTTCATTAGCTGTGGCCTTTGATTATAAGTTAAAACAGTAAGCAAAACAGCGTGCTTAAAAATAAAATAACTACACATATACTTGCAAATATTAAATAGTTGAGTAGCTAACTAGCAATTGATCTGCAATTATAGAGAGTTGGCATTGAAATTAGAGTAAAACACAACTAATCTCCATCTTAAACAGATGGGAATTGGAATAATAGATATTGTAAGGGTTTGGTTAATAGGTGATAATGAGAAGAATAGGAGTGCTGTTTATGTAATTGAAAAGCCAAAATAATCATCAGCTTATGTTTTTTAACTGCTTTTTATTAGTTGTTTAGCAGGTGTTTTAAAGGGTCAGGTGCAAAAGTATGTGTTTGCTACAAAAAATCAAGCAGGTGAAAACCTAAAAAACTACGATGGATTTGACTTTCATGGCATATTCTTTCAATCCTACACGGTTAGATTTGACTTTTATGACTTGATTGTTGAATCCGTACATGTCAGATTAGACTTCCATGACTTGATTGTTGGATCTGTACACGTCAGATTAGACTTCCATGACGTGATAGTTGAATCTTATGCAGTCTGATTTGACTTTTAACTCATAAAGTTGCTTTATGCTTAAATAAATGTAGCCTAATTTGCTGCAAAACATCTCTGTTTAATAAGATATTAGTACAACTATAGTAGTTTTTCACAAATATGATTCTTCTTAAAACACATTGTTTTGCAAGTGATCCGTTTTAAAAGCTGTGTTAATATGTGTATGGCTGTTTGTTTATGAAAGCTTATAATGTCATAAAACGAAGATGAAAAGGCTGCCTCCGTATTTAACAGAGGTAGCCTTTAGATTGTTTTTATTAGTAGTTTTTAAACTCTAAAAGTTGATTGTTCTAATCTTCATCTTCTCTTTCTTCGTAAGCTTTCAGTAGTTTCTCTTGAATATCAGATTGTACTAATTCGTAGTTTGCCA